>RFSP01000068.1 GCA_009923895.1 Betaproteobacteria bacterium
CGCCTTCACCAAGCCAGCGGTGCCATGCTGGCTTGGCTGCAGGCGAGGATGCCGCCGAAGCCGCCGAGGCCGACATCGGGGCCTTGGCCACTGCAGCGGCCGAGGACCCATCTGCGCCACGGCCCTTTTCGTGATTGCCCTCACGGCCCTCTTCTGCTCTCAATGCCTTGCGATCCACCGCCGAAATGAGCGGCAGCTCGTCGACCTGTCGGATGGCCTCATCCACCCGAATCGACAGCGACGGCAAGTCTGCGGCCCCCAGGGCTTTGATGCGATCCAGGTCTTGCAGCACCGCGCGCCGCACACGCTCGAGCCGCGGTTGTGAATAACGGGCCAGGCGTTCATCGGCCTGCCTCAATGCCGCGGCCACCGGATCCATGCTGCCCGTGATGGACGACTGCTGCATGGACACCCGCAGGGCCGCTTCCAAATCTGCCAACAGGTTTTCGTCGCGAGATCGTGCGAGTTGGGCAATGAGTTCTTCGATTTGTGTGCGCTGCAGGGACGTCTCTGCAACACGCGCTTCGAGCAAGGCCACCTTGGCCGCCGCTTCGCGCGAAGTGGCTTCGGCTTGACGGGCCAATGACCGGGCCTCGGTGGCTTGTCCACCCGCATCCTGCTGACGCTTGACCAGCTCCACCTCGGCTTGCTTGACACGCTGCAGCGTGTTCCAGGCGATGGCCCCCGCGCCCACGGCCACGGCTGTCACACCCACGGCCGCCCAGGCCCCCCAACGGTGCGACCAAGGCGACACCGCGCCCCGCGCCTCGGGAGGCGTCGACGGCGACAAGTTGTCGCTGGAAGACGGTGGGGTGGAAGTGGGCTCAGTCACGCAACCCTCGATTCTAGAGCGATGACTGCGGCTTCCAAGGGCCCCAGCCCTGGCTCCACCACTTGCACATCGTCAAAGCCTGCCTCACTGGCGGCTTGGGCAATGCGCGGATGCGGGACCAACGCCGTCCCACCCAACCCGCGGTAGGCGGCCCATTCTTGGGCCAGCGCTCGCAGATGCTGAATCGCTTGGGAGCTGCTGAAGACCCAACAGTGGCGATCTGCATGCGCCAGCGCCTGCGCCAACACCGCGCGCCCCTCCAAATCCATGCGCGGTGGCATGCGGCGATAAGCGGCCAAGAACGACACTTGGGCCCCTGCGGAGCGCAAGGTATCGGCCAGCCAATCGCGGCCTTCTTCGCCCCGCACAATGAGGGCGCCTTTGCCCTTCCAGTCACGATGGCGCAGCCGCATCCACAAAGACTCTGAGTCCAAGGTGGCGCCTGGCGCGGGCTCGACGATGGCGGCCTCCGGCACACCGGCGGCACGCAGGGCCCCCGTGGTGCCTGGGCCTGTGCTGCCCGCCAGGGTGCCAGCAGGCCAATGTTGCAAGGCCGCTCGCACGGCAAAGAACTGCGCCACTGCATTGGCGCTCACAAACATCACCAATTGTTGGTCTGCCAAGGTGCCCCATGCCTCCCGCAGGGGGGCTGCGTCTTCCACGGGAGCAATGTCTATCAGCGGCAAGGCTTGCGCATCCAGGCCGCGCGCGCGCAAGGCCTGCACCCACACCGCTGCCTGTTCCTTCGGACGCGTGATCAGCACTCGACGATGCGCCATATCCAACTCACCCTGTCACAAAGGTCTCGACATTCACACAGGATCACATCAGGGCCCAAACCTTGGGCACCGTCACACTTTGGCTGCGCTGAGGTACTGTGCCGCGCCGGCTTCGGACAACACCCGCGCGGCTTGCTCGCCCATCTGCCGTGCAGCGACTTCATCGGAGGGTTGGCCGCGAACCACCGTCTGGAGCAAGGGCTTATGAAGATCGGTGGCGTGTCCCAGGGCCGCACGCAGGCACAGGGTATGCCCCTCCCACGATGCAAACGCCGCCAAAGGCATGCTGCAACTGCCGCCGAGAGCGCGAGACACGGCGCGCTCTGCATGGGTGGCCAACCAGGTGGGCGCGTGCACGGTTTGCGCCAACTCAGCGCGCAAGGCGGTGGCCGACTCACAAACCTCAATGCCCAAGGCTCCCTGCCCGGCCGCAGGAATCATGGCTTCGGTGTCGAACAAACTGCGAATGCGCGCGCCCAGACCCAAGCGCTTGAGGCCAGCCGCCGCCAGCACGATGGCGTCATAGCCGCCCTCGTCCAACTTGCGCAAGCGTGTATCCAGATTGCCCCGCAAGGGTTCAATCTTCAAATCCGGCCGCTGGGCCAGCAACTGCACCACGCGACGCAAGCTGGAAGTCCCCACACAAGCCCCCACAGGCAGATCCTGCAGACGCTCATAGCGGTTGGACACAAACGCATCCCGTGGGTCCTCTCGCTCGAGCACGGCGGCCAGGACGAATCCTTGGGGCAGATCCATGGGGACGTCTTTGAGTGAATGCACCGCCAGGTGCGCCCGCCCATCGGCCAACGCCGTCTCCAGCTCTTTCACGAAGAGACCTTTGCCCCCCACTTTGGACAGCGCCCGGTCCAAGATTTGGTCCCCCTGGGTGGTCATGCCCAGCAGGCTCACCCGGTGGCCGAAACGTTGCTGCAACAGGTCGCGAACATGCTCGGCCTGCCAAAGCGCCAGCCGACTTTCCCGGGTGGCGATGACGACTTGTGTACTCATGCAGCCATTATCGCCACCCTGGCGCCTCGCGTGCAGCCTCGGCTCACTCTTCGGCACGCCAATTGCATGAGCTCGGGTGCACGCACCGCAGGTAGGCGCACCCTCACCAAAACGGTGCAAAATATGTAACTTTGTTTCATCTCCATTGACCCGCCATGTCACCGTCACCCATTGCTGGCTCTCGAAAATCCGCCGGATCAGCGGCTTCTAGCGCGGCTGCCAAGCGTGCGGGCGACCCCAAAGATCGGCCCCTGCTCGATGATATTCGGTTACTTGGCCGCATCTTGGGTGACACCCTTCGCGAACAAGAAGGTGCCGAGGCTTTCGAGTTGATCGAGAAAATTCGGTCCTTGTCGGTGGCCTACCGGCACAAGAAGGACGCGGGGGCGGGGCGCGCACTGGACCGCTTGCTCAAAAACCTCTCCGGCAATCAGACCGTCACCGTCATTCGCGCGTTCAGTTACTTTTCTCATTTAGCCAACATTGCCGAAGACCGCCATCACATTCGGCGGCGCATGCACCATGAGCAACTGGGGCACCAGCAAGAGGGTTCGCTCGAGGTGACCTTTGAGCGCTTGCACCGGGCGGACTTGCGCAGCAGCGACATCGCCAAAATGCTGCAACACGCATGGGTGTCACCGGTGCTCACGGCCCATCCCACCGAAGTCCAACGCCAAAGCATCCTCGACGCCGAACGCGCCATCGCCGATCTCATTGAGCAACGCGAACGTTTGTCCACGCCGCGCGAGTTGCACACCAACGAAGCGCGGCTTCGCGCGCGCGTGACGCAGTTGTGGCAAACGCGCATGGTGCGCACGTCCAAGTTGACGGTGGCCGATGAAATCGAAAACGCCCTGTCGTACTACCCCATCACGTTCTTGCATGAGATTCCCCGGGTCTACGAGGAAGTGGAGGCCTTGATGCCGGGCCACGAGGTGGCGTCGTTTCTGCGCATGGGCCATTGGATTGGCGGAGACCGCGACGGCAATCCCCACGTCACCGCACAAACGATGCGTCATGCGCTGAGCCGCCAATGCGAGGTGGTGCTGCGCCACTACCTGACCGAAGTGCATCTGTTGGGCAGCGAGCTGTCGATGTCGCAATCGCTGACCCCGGTGACAGCCGCCCTGCGCGCCTTGGCCGATCGGTCGCCCGACCGCAATGACCATCGCCAAGACGAGCCTTATCGGCGGGCCCTCATTGGCATGTACTCGCGTCTGGCCGCCACCTTGCATGCGCTGACCGGCACCGAAGCCTTGCGCCATGCGGTGCCTGCGCAAGACCCCTACGAAAGCCCACAAGCCTTCGGTGCCGACCTGCAAATCATTGCCGACAGCCTCGCCCATCACCATGCCAAGGCCTTGATCGCTCCACGCTTAAAGCCGCTGCAACGCGCCGTGCAGGTGTTTGGCTTTCACCTGGCCACCTTGGACATCCGGCAAAGCTCAGACGTTCACGAAAAAGTGGTGGCCGAACTGCTGCGCACGGCCCGCCTGGAGGCTCACTATGAGCAATTGAACGAGTCGGACAAACAGGCATTGTTGATTCGTCAGCTCAACGATGCGCGGGGCCTGCGTGTGCGAGACGCCGCCTACAGCGAGTGGGCCTTGAGCGAGTTGGAGATCTTTGAGACGGCTCACAAGCTTCGCCAACGCTTTGGTGTGGAAGCCTTGCGTCACTGCATCATCTCCCACACCGAGGAGCTCAGCGACTTGCTCGAAGTGCTGCTGCTGCAAAAAGAATGTGGCTTGCTTCATGGCACCTTGAACGACGGCGCTCGGGCTGAGCTGATTGTGGTGCCACTCTTTGAGACCATTGGCGACCTGCGGCGGGCCGAGCCCATCATGCGTGCGTTCTATGAGGTGCCTGGTGTGCGCGAGCTTGTGGTGGCCAGCGGCGCTGAGCAAGACATCATGCTGGGCTACAGCGACAGCAACAAAGATGGCGGCGTGTTCACCAGCAACTGGGAGCTGTACCGCGCCGAAGTGGCTCTGGCCACCTTGTTCGACCAGTTGCAGGCCGACCACGGCATCACCCTGCGCCTGTTCCACGGCCGTGGCGGCACCGTGGGCCGCGGCGGTGGCCCGAGCTACCAGGCCATACTGGCGCAACCCCCCGGCACGGTTCGGGGCCAAATCAGGCTCACCGAACAAGGCGAAGTCATTGGCTCCAAATACGCCCACCCGGAGATTGGCCGGCGCAACCTGGAGACCTTGGTCGCAGCCACCCTCGAAGCCACCCTGCTTCACCCCACACGCAAGGCGCCCAAGGCCTTCTTGGAGGCCGCCGATGCGCTGAGCGAGGCCAGTTTCAAGGCCTACCGGCACCTGGTCTATGACACGCCAGGCTTCACCGACTTTTTCTTCCAGGCCACGCCCCTGCGCGAAATTGCCGAGCTGAACATCGGCTCGCGGCCCGCCTCACGCAAGGCGCTCAAGACCATCGAAGACTTGCGCGCCATTCCCTGGAGCTTTTCTTGGGGCCAAATCCGCCTGGGTCTGCCGGGGTGGTGCGGGTTTGGCTCGGCCGTGGCGTCGTTTCTCGGGCAAGACCGGCCAGAACGCTTGGCCCTGCTGCAACGCATGCACCAACAGTGGCCCTTTTTTCGCACGCTGCTGTCCAATCTCGACATGGTCATGGCCAAGAGCGACTTGTCCTTGGCGCGGCGTTATGCCGAATTGGTGGACGACCGGCGCCTGGGGCGTCGCGTCTTTGGATTGATAGAGGCCGAATGGGAGCGCACCCAAGAAGCCCTGTCGCTCATCACCGGGCACAAGCAGCGCTTGGCGGCCAACCCGGCCTTGGCACAGTCCATTGCCCACCGCTTTCCCTACCTGGACCCGCTCAACCACCTGCAGGTGGAGTTGCTGCGCCGCTACCGTCAACGCCAGCCGGGAGACCCCGAGGTGGACCGCGTGCAGCGGGGCATCCACCTGTCCATCAACGGACTGGCCGCCGGACTGCGCAACACCGGATGAGGTGACATGGGGGCGCGTGAGCGGGGATAATGCCGCCATGTCTGCAAACCCCCTCGACAACAAAGCCCAGGCCTGGTCGGCCCTCTTCAGCGAGCCCATGAGCGAGCTCGTGCAGCGCTACACGGCCAGTGTGGGATTCGATCAACGCCTGTGGCGTGCCGACATTGAGGGCAGCCTGGCTCACGCGCGCATGCTGGCCGCCCAGGGCATCATCGGTGCACAGGACTTGGCCGACATTGAGCGCGGCATGGCGCAGATCGTGGGCGAAATTGAGCGAGGCGAGTTCACCTGGAAGCTCGAGCTCGAAGACGTGCACCTGAACATCGAAGCCCGCCTGACGCAGTTGGTGGGCGATGCGGGCAAGCGTTTGCACACGGGGCGCTCGCGCAACGACCAAGTGGCCACCGACGTGCGCTTGTGGTTGCGCAGCGAAATCGATGGTCTGCTGCCGTTGTTGCGGCAAATGCAGTCGGCCCTGGTGGAATTGGCCGCAGAGCACACCGACACCGTGATGCCGGGCTTCACGCACTTGCAAGTGGCCCAGCCAGTGAGTTTTGCGCACCACCTGCTCGCCTACGTTGAAATGTTTTCTCGTGACGCCGACCGCCTGGCCGATGTGCGCAAACGCGTCAACCGCTTGCCCTTGGGTGCGGCCGCCCTGGCGGGCACCAGCTATGCCTTAGACCGGGAGCGCGTGGCGCGCGAACTGGCGTTTGACGGTGTGTGCGAGAACAGCCTGGACGCCGTGAGCGACCGTGACTTTGCGTTGGAGTTCGCCGGCTTTGCGTCGATTTGCATGGTGCACGTCTCGCGCCTGGCCGAGGAAATCGTGCTGTGGATGAGCCAGAACGTTGGCTTCATCGATTTGGCCGACCGCTATTGCACCGGCTCGTCCATCATGCCGCAAAAGCGCAACCCCGATGTGGCCGAATTGGCCCGTGGCAAGAGTGGGCGCGTCATCGGCCACCTGATGGGCCTGCTCACCCTCATGAAGGGTCAGCCACTGACCTACAACAAAGACAACCAGGAAGACAAAGAGCCGCTCTTTGACACCGTGGACACGGTGCGCGACACCTTGCGCATCATGGCCGAGATGGTGGGAGGCATGAAGGTCAAGGCCCAGGCCATGGAAGCCGCCGCCTTGCGGGGCTATGCCACGGCCACCGACTTGGCCGACTACCTGGTTAAGAAGGGCCTGCCCTTCAGAGATGCCCACGAGACCGTGGCCCATGCCGTCAAGGTGGCGATACAGCAAGGTGTGGACCTGTCGCAACTGCCACTGGCCACGCTGCAGGGCTTCAACGCCCACATTGGCGCCGATGTGTTCGAGGTGCTGTCTTTGCGTGGCTCTCTCAATGCCCGCAATGTCTTGGGGGGCACGGCGCCAGCGCAGGTTCAAGCACGCATTGCTGCGCATCGCAAGCGCTTGCAGTGACGCTCAGTTTCTCAGCGCGTGGATGATCCCTCCGACACCTCGCTGCCTGAGAATCCGCCTCATCGCAGCCGCCGCCGCTGGATTGCCCACCTGGACATGGATGCGTTTTACGCGTCTGTGGAGTTGTTGCGCTACCCTGAGTTGAAAAAGCTCCCCGTCGTCATCGGCGGCGGGCGACGCCATCAGCCTGAGCTGCTCCCCGACGGATCCCGACGGTTCTCCACCCTGCGCCACTACAGCGGGCGCGGCGTGATCACCACCGCCACCTACGCCGCGCGCGATTTGGGTGTGCACTCAGGCATGGGCTTGATGAAAGCCGCGGTGCGCGCCCCCGATGCGGTGCTGTTGCCCGTGGACTTTGACGAGTACCGCAAGTACTCTCGAATGTTCAAAGCGGCTGTGGCCGAGATTGCGCCGGTGATTGAAGACCGCGGCATTGATGAGATCTACATCGATTTGACCGAGGTGCCGGGTGCGCAAGACAGCGTGGGGCATGACCCTTGTGGGGGCGTGCGGGCGGTGGCTCAGGAGATTCGCAACAACGTCTTTCAACGCACGGGCCTGACCTGCTCGGTGGGTGTCACCCCCAACAAGCTGTTGAGCAAGATGGCCTCGGAGTTGGACAAGCCCGATGGCCTGACCGTGCTCACCCTTGGCGATGTGCCCTCGCGTGTGTGGCCCTTGAAGGTGCGCGTCATCAACGGCATTGGCCCCAAAGCGGCCGCCAAACTCGACCGTATGGGCATCCACACCATTGCGGACCTGGCCGCCTGCCCTCGTGCGGACCTGATCGAGGCCTTTGGCAAGAGTTATGGCACCTGGCTGCATGAATCGGCCCGTGACCCGCGACCTCACCCTGGAGGTGGCAACGGCCGATCCACGCGACATCCGCCGTGCGGCAGGGGAATGCTTGAAGCGCGTGGACCTCAAGCGCCGATTGCGCTTGCTGGGGGTGCGGGCCGGTTCCTTGCGGCGCGCTTGAACCACGCTTGAACCAGGTTTGATCCACGTTTGATCCATGCTTGGGCCGCGTGCCCCGCGCACCAGGCTGACTCGCGCGAAATCTCCGGCACTGCACTAGACTTCATGCCTGTTGCGTGGTGCTCAAGGCTGAGCACTGGGAGAGCCCAAATGACCGTCATCACCTGCATTGAAGATCTTCGCGTCCTGGCCAAGAAGCGTGTGCCACGCATGTTTTATGACTACGCCGACGTGGGGTCGTGGACAGAAAGCACCTACCGGGCCAACGAGGCAGATTTTCAAAAGATCAAGTTGCGGCAAAAGGTGGCTCGCAACATGGAAAACCGCAGCACCGCGGTGAAAATGGTGGGCGTGGACATGAAGATGCCGGTGGCCATTGCGCCCACGGGCCTCACGGGCATGTTCCACGCGGATGGCGAGATTTTGGCCGCCAAGGCCGCAGAAAAATTCGGCGTGCGCTTCACGCTCTCCACCATGAGCATCTGCTCCATCGAAGATGTGGCGGCCCACACCCAACAGCCTTTTTGGTTTCAGCTCTATGTGATGCGCGATCGCGATTTCATCGAGCGCCTCATCGACCGCGCCAAGGCCGCCGGTTGTGATGCCTTGGTCATCACGCTGGATTTGCAGATCTTGGGCCAGCGTCACAAAGACCTCAAAAATGGGCTGTCCACGCCGCCCAAGCCCACCTTGACCAACCTCATCAACCTGGCCACCAAGCCTCGCTGGTGCATGGGGATGCTGGGGACGTCGCGGCGCCGGTTTGGCAACATCGTG
>RFSP01000069.1 GCA_009923895.1 Betaproteobacteria bacterium
GGCAAGTTGTCTCTTGCCAGCACCTTTACTTCGCCAAGTATTCATAGCCATGTGGTGGTGATATCCGCCAGCAGAAACGAATAGCGCGGCGCCACCCCAATTCAATGTTTTTTCAAAACCAAGCATCTTTACGTAAAACTCTTCTGCAGCTGGAATTGAGCCACTTCAGCCCTCCCCCAAATCGGATGAGCCCTTGGGGCATGCGGTGGCCCAAATTGCGGGCGTTTACATCCTGGCAGAGAACGCGCACGGGTTGGTGGTGGTGGACATGCATGCCGCCCATGAACGCATCGTCTACGAGCGGTTGAAGGCGGCCTTTTCCGAACAAGATCAGCTCCCTTCCCAACCTTTACTGGTGCCCCACACCCTGGCCGCCACTGCCGTGGAAGTGGCCACCGCCGAGGCTGAACGGGACACCCTGATGGCCTTGGGGCTTGACGTGGCCGCTCTGGGGCCCGCCACCCTGGTGGTTCGCAGCAGGCCTGCGGTGTTGCCTCAGGCCGACCTCACAGAGCTGACCCGGTCGGTGCTCTCAGATCTGCAGACAGTGGGCTCCACCCGCGTGGTCGAGCGCACGCGCGACGGGCTGTTGGCCACCATGGCCTGTCACGCAGCGGTGCGCGCCAATCGGCGGTTGTCCTTGGGCGAGATGGACGCACTACTGCGCGACATGGAAGCCACCGAGAGAGCCGACACCTGCAACCATGGGCGCCCCACCTGGCGCCAACTCAGCCTCAAGGACCTGGACAGTCTGTTCTTGAGAGGTCGCTGAGCACTCAGGGTTTGGGCAGAGGGGCCTCACCGGTGATGTGCGATTTGGCTGCCGAAGCGGCCTCTTGCTTCACCGAGGCCCTCGACACCTCCGATTTGGACTTGCGCGTCTGGGTGGCCAATTTGTCTGCATCGCCCGACTCCATGGCGCCTGATTTTCGCGCGCTGGCCGTTTCTTTCTTCACCTGATCACGGGTCACGGTGGACTTCTTCTTGTCTGCTTTGTCGTCCGCCACTTTGGCGTCGCCGTGGTGATCGATCGTGCCGGCCTTGTTGGCTTCGGTGGTTTCCTTGACCACTTGATCACGTTTGAGCGGCTCGGCGGCCCATCCGCCCGCGCTCAACGTTGTGACCAAGACCGTGACCGCGATTTCTCTCGCGCCTTTGAAGCACATGATGATCTCCCAAAGAGTTGTCATGAGGTTTGGCATGACGATTGACATGACACCCCAAGATGGTGAGGCCCCGCGCCCAGTTCGCGTTGAGTCTGCGCAATCCAAGCCACCGGCAGCCCCCGATTGAGGCGCCGTGGTCCAATAACGGGATGTCCGCGACGCCTGCGCCCCCATCTTCTGGTCCTTCCGGTCCTGCCGGTGTCCGTTTGTCCAAGGTCATGGCCGAACGGCAGTTGGCCTCTCGGCGCGAGGCGGACGAATGGATTGAGGCCGGCTGGGTCAAAGTCAATGGCCAAGTGGCGGTATTGGGGCAACGCATCCAGGGGCACGAACGCATCGAGGTGGATCCAGCGGCGCGGCGACAACAGCAACGCCGGGTGACCCTGTTGCTTCATAAGCCGATGGGCTACGTGAGTGGACAAGCCGAAGACGGCTATCAAAATGCCAGCACGCTCATCACCGAAAGCCGTCGCTGGGCCCAGGACCGGTCCTTGCCCTGGCATCCCGCACACGGACGAGGCTTGGCGCCCGCAGGGCGGCTCGACATTGACTCCACCGGTCTGCTGGTCTTGACGCAAGACGGTCGGATCGCCCGGCTGCTCATTGGGGAAGATTCCGACGTCGAAAAAGAGTATTTGGTGCGCGTTCAGCCCAAAGCCCCCGGAGCCTTCAGGAGCGAGGACATTGCCTTGCTGCGACACGGCCTGTCCCTGGATGGCCAGGCCTTGAAACCTGCCAAGGTGAGTTGGGCCAACGAGGATCAACTGCGGTTTGTGCTCAAAGAGGGCCGCAAGCGCCAGATTCGGCGCATGTGCGAGATGGTGGGTCTGAACGTGGTGGGACTCAAGCGGGTGCGCATCGGCAGCGTGGTTCTGGGCCCCCTGCCCGTGGGCCAATGGCGCTATTTGCGTGATACCGAGCGGTTTTGATGACGGCCACACCCACCTCGATGGCCCCTCAGGGTCGTCCCCCAACGGCACAAGTGGTGGTGGTGCTGTCGCTTCTATTGGGGCTGCAGCCGGTCACCACCGATCTTTACTTGCCCAGCCTGCCCGGTCTTGCTCGAGAACTCGGCGCTCCCATGGCTGGCGCCCAATTGACACTGTCCGCCTTGATACTGGCGTTTGGACTGGGGCAATTGGTGGTGGGGCCCATGTCAGACCGCTTCGGTCGCCGTCCTTTGCTTTTGGGTGGCTTGAGCGTGTATGTGATGGCCAGCATGGCCAGCCTGTGGGCCTCTTCCATTGAGACGCTGATCGCTGCACGGGTCTTGCAGGGCATCGGATTGGCCGCCTCGGTGGTGTGTGGTCGAGCCATGGTGCGCGACTTGTACGAGCCTTTGGAGGGCACCCACATCATGAGCCGCGGTCAGTCGGGGCTGGGCCTGTTTGCTTTGGCGAGCCCGCTGGTGGGAGGGTGGCTGGCTGTGGGAGCGGGCTGGCGGGCCTCATTGGCCACCACGGGCATGATCGCTGCGGTGGCCTTGGCCCTGGTGCTCACGCGCTTGCCTGAGACCATCCCACAAAAGCACAAAGACGCGTTGAAACCTGCACGCATGTGGGAACACTGGGTCAAGATTGCGCAGCACCGGACCTTCCGCGCCTGGGCCCTGCTGCTGCTTTTCACCTATGGGGGCTTGTACACGTTCTTGGCCGGCAGTGCGTTTGTGGTGATCGACGTCTTGGGTGTCTCGCGGCAGCACTATGGGTGGCTCTTGGCCTCTTCTTCTGCCTCTTATTTGGCAGGAACTTTTGCGTGCAGACGTGCCCTGGCGCGTTGGGGCATCGCACGCAGCGTCACCCTGGCCGGTTTCTTCACCGCGGCAGGGGGTTTGTCCATGATGGCCGTGACCCTGTTTGGCACGCACAACCTGTGGTCGATTGGCCTGTCACAAGCCCTGTTTGCGTTTGGACACGGCGTGCACCAGCCTTGTGGTCAAGCCGGGGTGGTCGCGCCCTTCCCTGCTCAGGCGGGTGCGGCATCGGCCTTGTCGGGGTTTGTGTTGGCTGCAGGAGCCTTTGTCATTGGTTTGTGGCTGGGCCAGACGATGAACGGTGCCATCTGGCCCTTGACCATGACAGAAGGCATCTTGGCCATGGCCACGGCGGTCACGGCCTGGACCTTGGTTCGCCGCCACGGAAATTCGAGTTCTTGATGTCACCCCAAGCCCGCCCAAAGACCTTGGCGCTGGTCGGCCCCACGGCCAGCGGAAAGAGCGGCATCGGGCTGGCCTTGGCCCGCGCTTGGCGGGGACGCGCGGCCGTGGAAATCATCAGCATGGATTCCGCCCTGGTCTATCGCGGCATGGACATCGGCACGGCCAAGCCCTCTCGTGAGGAGCGCGACGAGGTGCCTCACCACCTGATTGATATCCGCGATCCTGACCAGCCCTACAGCGCAGCAGAGTTCGTCAAGGACACCGAGCAGCTCATCAGCGACATCCAATCCCGTGGGGCTTTGCCGCTGCTGCTTGGCGGGACCATGATGTACCTGCATGCCCTGCGCGCTGGGTTGAACGACATGCCCAGCGCCGATCCAAAAATTCGTGAGCAGCTCAACGCTCGCGCTGCGGCCCAGGGCTGGCCTGCCTTGCATGAAGAATTGCGCCGTGTGGACCCGGCCACCGCGCAACGCCTGGCACCCTTGGACTCGCAACGCATTCAACGGGCTTTGGAAGTGTGGATGGTGACCGGCAAGCCCTTGTCATCGTTTCATGCGCAACCTAGAACCCCAGAACCGCAGCGATTGGGTTTGGAAATCATCTCTTTGGAGCCCCAGTCACGCAGCTGGCTGCATGAACGCATTGCGCAGCGATTTGACACCATGCTGGCCCAAGGCTTCATGGACGAGATGCGTCGATTGCGGCAATGCGCGGGGCTTCACGCGGACTTGCCGTCCATGCGCAGCGTGGGATACCGTCAAGCCTGGGAGGCCCTGGAAACCTCAGCAGATCCCCCCATGGCGCCGCTTCGGGATCGAGCGATCGCCGCCACGCGTCAGCTGGCCAAACGGCAGCTGACTTGGTTGCGATCGATGCCCGAGCGACGGGTGGTGGTGTGCGATGCCGACCATGCCCTTCAGGCGGTCATGGAGCAGGCCGGCACCGTCTGGCCCTGTAGCGCTTGAGCGCCGTCAGCCCATGTGCAGGCCGCCGTTGCAGCTGATTTCTGCGCCGGTGGTGAATCCAGAATCGCCACTGGCCAGCCAGCCCACGATCGAGCCAATTTCTTCGGGGGTGCCCAGACGCTTCACGGGGATGGTCGCCACGATTTTTTCCAGGATCTCGGGCTTGATGGCACGGACCATGTCGGTGCCGATGTAGCCGGGTGCGACCGTGTTGACCGTGACCCCTTTGCTGGCCAACTCTTGGGCCAGAGCCATGGTGAAACCATGCATGCCGGCCTTGGCTGCTGAATAGTTGGTCTGGCCGGCCTGCCCCTTCTCGCCATTGACCGAAGAGATTTGGATGATGCGTCCCCAGCCACGCTCCACCATGTCAGGCACCACCTGCTTGGTGACATTGAACATGCTGTTGAGGTTGGTGTCGATCACCGCATGCCAGTCTTCAGGGGTCATCTTCAAGAACATGCGATCTTTGGTGATGCCGGCGTTGTTCACCAAGACGTCGATGGGCCCATGTTCGGCTTTGGATTTGGCAAAGGCCTCCACCGTGGAATCCCAATTGGCCACGTTGCCCACAGAGGCATAAAAGGTGTAACCCAAGGCCTTTTGTTCGCCAAGCCACTTGGCGTAATCGCGGCTTGGACCGCACCCGGCAATGACCTTGAAGCCATCTTTGGCCAGTCTTTGGCAAATGGCGGTTCCGATGCCGCCCATCCCGCCCGTCACGTATGCAATTTTCTGAGCCATGTTCATCTCCTTGTTGTCGTTAGAAAACCATCAGCCATTCAAGCTTTGGCCTTGACATAGCGCCCCGGCGCAGCCTCAATCACCTTGTACTTGCGGCTGCCGTAGGCTTTGGGCGCCGCCACCATCTTGCCCCCCTGGGGCTTGAGCCAGGCTGTCCAGTCGGTCCACCAACTGCCCGGCACTTCGCGCGCGCCTTCCAACCAGGCTTCGGCCGTCTTGGGAAGGGAATCGCGCACCCAGTGGCTTCGCTTGCCCGCTGCCGGCGGGTTGATCACCCCGGCGATGTGCCCTGAAGCACCCAGCGTGAACTTGCGCGGGCCTTTGAACAAGGCCGTGGAGCGGTAGGCCGCCATCCACGGCACGATGTGATCTTCCCGTGAACCATAGATGTAAACCGGTGCTTCAATGGCGCCGACGTCCACCTTCTGACCACACACCGTGAGCTTGCCCGGCTGTTTGAGCTCGTCTTGCAAGTACATGTGACGCAGATACCAGCAGTACATGGGGCCTGGCAAATTGGTGGAGTCACCGTTCCAATACAGAAGATCAAAGGCAGGAGGAGCCTCGCCTTTGAGGTAATTGCCCACGACGTAGTTCCACACCAAATCGTTGGGTCGCAAGAAACTGAACGTTGTGGCCAACTCTTTGCCGCGCAGCAGCCCTGGACCGCCGGGCGCCTGATCCCCAATGGTGAGCTCGCGCATTTGCACGGCGGCCTCGTCCACAAAAACATCCAGCACACCGGTGTCTTTGAAGTCGAGCAAGGTGGTGAGCAAGGTGACAGAATGCGCAGGCTGCTCGCCGCGGGCGGCCAGCACGGCCAAGGCAGTGGTCAAAATGGTGCCCCCCACGCAGAACCCCAAGGTGTTGATGCTCTTGGCCCCCGTGAGTTCCTGCACGACCTCTATCGCGCGGATGGCGCCGTCACCGATGTAATCGTCCCAAGTCTTGGCCTTCAAAGCGTCATCGGGATTTCGCCAGCTCACCACAAAGACGCGATGCCCTTGGGCGACGGTGTAGCGAATGATGGAGTTCTCCGGCTGGAGATCCATGATGTAGAACTTGTTGATGCAAGGCGGCACGAAAAGCATGGGCCTTTCGTGGACCTTGGCCGTCAAGGGCTTGTATTCGATCAGCTGGAACAAGTCGTTCTCAAAAACCACCGCGCCTTCGGTGGTGGCCACGTTTTTGCCGACCTCAAAGACCGACTCATCGGTCTGTGAGACATGCCCCTTTTGCACGTCTTGCCACAATTGCTGCATGCCTTTGGCCAGACTTTCACCCTGGGTGTCCAGCGCCAGCTTCAAAGCCTCCGGGTTGGTGGCCAAAAAATTGGCGGGGCTGGCGGCATCGATCCACTGCTGCACGGCAAAGCGAATGCGGGCTTTGGTTTTTTCATCGCCCTGCACCCCTTCGGCCATCTGCATGAGGGTGCGCGCGTTCAACAAATACATCTGCGACAAGAACGATGTCGCCGGATTTTCGGTCCACGCGCTGGAGGAGAACCGGCGGTCTTTGACAGGCGCCTTGGGGGCCTCGGAGGCTCCCAACGACTGGTTCCACAACGCGGCCGCATTCTTGAGGTAGTCAGCCTGCAATGCCGTCCACTCTTGGACCGGCACCTGCAAGGCGCCCAGCGACTTGAGACTCTCGCTCACGGCTTGCCCTAAAGCCTGGGCCGACTCACCGACGGGCGAGGTTGCAGATTTTTGCGTCTTGGATCCCACGATAAAGTCCCCCCTGATCGGCGCTGCCGCACCGCCATCCGGTCCCCTGCTGATGGAGGATCGGCCCGCCACGGCGAGTGGCGACGGGAATATAGGGGTTTGACCTTACCGGACTATGACGCTTTCGTTCGCAACTTGAAGATTGCCACGCTCATTGGGCGTCAGGGCATTTCTCGGGGCGTGTCTGCTCAAACGCATCCAGCTGCATGCAGGCCTCAAACACCCGCATCACATGGGGCACGTGGTCAAGCCGGCAATCGAACCGCCGGGCATTGAAGATCTGGGGCACCAACACACAATCGGCCAGGGTGGGTGAGTCTCCATGGCAATAGCGGCCCGGTCGGCTCTGAAGTTGGCGGTCCACCACCTCCAGACCGGTTTCGACCCAGTGGCGATACCAGCGGTTCTTGTCATCCTCGCTGAGCTTGAGGGGGCCGACCAGGTACCGCAACACCCGCAAATTGTTCAGCGGATGGATTTCGCAGGCAATGTCCATGGCCAGGGCACGCACGCGGGCGCGCTCCAAAGGGTCCGCAGGCAACAGCGGCGGCGAGGGATGCGTCTCTTCCAGATACTCCATGATCGCCAGCGACTGGGTGACCACGCGATCGCCATCTCGCAGCAGAGGCACCAAACGGGCGGCCGAGACCGCGGCATAGGACTCGTTGAAGTGCTCGTTTTGCCCCAGATGAACTGCGCGGTAGTCGTAGTTGAGGCCTTTCAAAGCCAAGGCAATGCGCACCCGGTAGGAGGCGGACGAGCGGAAGAAGTTGAAAAGTTCCATGTCAGACCACGGCCACGCGCAAGGTGCCCAACCCATCAATGGCGCCTTCCATGACATCGCCCGGCACCACGGGGCCGATGCCCGCTGGGGTTCCCGTGTAGATGAGGTCCCCGGGCTGCAGCGTCCAGCCCTTGCTCAGCTGCTCAATGGTTTCAGACACGTTCCAGATCAGCATCGAGACATCCGAGTTCTGGCGCATCTGGCCATTGACCTTCAAGGTGATGGCACCCTTGTGCATTTCTCCGGTGGCCGTGCGCGGATGAATGGGGCCGATCGGTGCGGAGTGATCAAAGCCTTTGCCAATGCTCCAGGGCCGCCCGGCTTTCTTCATGTCACTTTGCAGATCGCGGCGCGTCATGTCCAGCCCCACGGCATAGCCGTAGATGTGGTTCACGGCGTCGGCAGCCGAGATGTTGGAGCCGCCCTTGCCAATGGCCACGACCCATTCAATTTCATAGTGAAAATCCCGGGTCAGTGAGGGATAAGGGATGGTGCCGGTTTGGCCCTCGGCCACAGGCACGGCGGCGTCGGCAGGCTTGAGAAAGAAGAAGGGTGGCTCACGGCCATCGCCGCCCATTTCCTTGGCGTGGTCCACATAATTGCGTCCCACGCAGTAAATGCGGTGGACGGGGAACAACCCGCCGCCGGCAACGGGCAAATGGACGGGCGCTGGGGCGGGAATGACGAGGCTCATGCGAACAATCTCCAAAGCGGTGCAAGCGTGAAGGCTCCCAAACAATGGAACCCGAGAGTGAATCACCGCGGATGATGCCACGTCCGCAATCGGGCTACACTGATCGCATGCTCAGTCACCCGCGAATTCGTCATTGCCGACAGTGTGGCCAACCGGTGGTGTATCGGGTGCCTCAAGACGACAACCGAGAGCGCGCCATTTGCGGCGTTTGTGAGCACATCCACTACGAGAACCCGTTGAACGTGGTGGGCACCATCCCCGTATGGGGAACACAGGTGCTTTTGTGCAAACGCAATATCGAACCGCGTAAAGGGTTTTGGACTCTGCCCGCAGGCTTCATGGAGTTGCATGAATCCTTGGCGCAAGGTGCGGCACGTGAAACCGATGAAGAAGCTGGTGCTGAAATCGAGATGCAAGCGCTGTTCACCGTGATCGATGTACCCAAAGTGGGGCAAGTGCA
>RFSP01000070.1 GCA_009923895.1 Betaproteobacteria bacterium
GCCGCCATGTCTGCCACCCGGGTTTTGACCAGGTAATCAAAACCGCCTGCCACCAAGTGGCACTCCAGGATTTCCGGCCGCGTTTGCACGGCGGCCTTGAAAGTCTCCAGCACGTCAGTGACCGTGCGGTCGAGCAAGATTTCCACGAACACGAGCAATCCCGCTCCCAGGTGCGATGGGTTGAGCCGGGCCTCGTAGCCCAGGATCACCCCTTCGCGGGTCAAGCGTCGCACCCGCTCCAACACCGCCGTGGGCGACAGATGCACCGCCTCGGCGAGCTTGAGGTTGGAGATGCGGCCGTCGGCTTGCAGCTCGCGCAAGATGCGGCGATCGATGGCATCCAAGGTAACGATGTTTGTACTCACTCCGAATAATCAACCAATTATCGATGAATAAACGAATTTTAATTCATTAAAAATTCGAATAACTTATCGAAAGTCAAAGTCTGACTCGAAGGAGAAGGTTTCACCATGCCTGCGCCTGACTCCATCCACAGCACCACCCTCGCCCGCGATCCAGCGAGTCTCACCACTTTTTTGGCCCCGCCCGAGCGCGCGCGTCTGCCCGAGGCCGATCGGGCCGAACCTCCCGTGGTGCAAGCACTGCTGTCGCGGTTGCAGCATCCCCCCGGCCCTGCACCCACCGTGGATTGGGCGCAGGTGGTGGACCAGGCCCGTCCTTGGGTCTTGGCCGTGCGCGAACATCCGGCCCCCTTTTGGGCCTTGGATTCCTTGTTGCGCGAATACCCCATCTCGAGCGCTGAAGGACTGGCCTTGATGCGATTGGCCGAGGCCCTGTTGCGGGTGCCCGATGCCCAAACGGCCATGGTCCTGACGGCCGATCAACTGGGGCGCGCCAGCTTTTCTGGCGCGACCGTGGAGGGTCCCCACCGCTGGCTCGCGGGCTTGTCGTCCAGCGCCATTGCCTTGTCCAAGAAGTTCTTGCCCGATGCCGAGGGCCCGACCGGACTGCTTGCGCGTGTGGGCGCACACACGGTGGTCGCGGCCACACTGAGGGCCATTGAACTGTTGGGGCGCCAGTTTGTGTGGGGGCGCTCCATGCAGGAGGCGCTGGCGCACGCGCAGCAACTCCGAAGCGCAAGGCGCTCGCAAGCCGGCGGGTCGGTGCGTTTGAGTTTTGACATGCTGGGAGAGGGGGCCCGCACCGACGCCGATGCGCGCCGGTACGGGCAGGCCTATCAGCAGGCCCTGTCGCAAATTGCCGCCAGCGTGAGAGCCGATGGACCCGGCACGCCGCAAGACCGTGACGGCATTTCCATCAAGCTGAGCGCGCTCTTTGCCCGCTATGAGCCACATCAGCGAGAACGTGTGTTTGCGGAGCTCTTGCCCCGGGTGTGGGACCTGGTGGCACAAGCCGCGCAGGCAAACATCAATCTGACCATCGATGCCGAGGAAGCCGAACGATTGGAGTTGTCCCTGGATGTGTTTGAGGCCCTGGCCCAGCGCGTCGCTCAGGAGTTTCCGCGCTGGAGCGGATTGGGGCTGGCCGTGCAGGCGTATCAGACACGGGCCTTGGCGGTGGTCCACGAGGTGGTCGACATCGCGCGCCGGTATGGGCTGCGCTTCATGGTTCGCCTGGTCAAGGGGGCCTATTGGGATGCAGAAATCAAGCGCGCTCAAGAGATGGGCTTGGCGGGCTACCCCGTTTTCACCCACAAGCACCACACCGATGCGTCCTACTTGGCTTGCGCCCAAGCGATGCTGACCCACCATGAGGTGATCTTTTCTCAGTTCGCCACGCACAACGCGGGCACGATAGCCGCCCTGCTGCAAATGGCTCGGCGCATGGGGGCCTCGTTTGAGTTCCAACGCCTGCATGGCATGAGCGAAGGCTTGTACCGCGAGGTGTTGCGAGACCCCCAAATCGCTTGTCGTATTTATGCGCCCGTGGGTGAGCACCGTGACTTGTTGGCCTACTTGGTTCGCAGGCTCTTGGAAAACGGCGCCCAAACCTCGTTCGTGCATCAGCTCGCTGACCCGAGTGTGGACATCGACACCTTGTTGGCCAGCCCACTGCGCGTGGACCCCTCGCCTTGCCTGCCACTGCCCGTTGAGTTGTACGGCTCTCGTCGAGCCAACTCGATGGGCGTGGACCTCTCCAGCCTGGCTCAACGCACGCCTTTGCAGCAGGCCCTCTCGGCGTTGACGCTCGAGTCAATCGAGTCAATGGAGTCGGCCGAGCCGAGCGAGGATGCACTGGGCCTGCTCATGTCGCAATTGCGATCGGGATTCGAGCGATGGCAGGCCCAGCCCCTGGCCCATCGCTGCGCCGTGTTGCGCCGCGCCGCTGATGTTCTGCAGGCACGTCGCGATGAGTTCTGTGCCTTGTTGGTCAAAGAGGCCTTCAAGACGTGGGCCGATGCAGTCTCGGAGGTGCGTGAGGCCGTGGACTTTTGCCGCTACTACGCCGATCAAGCCGATGAGCGGCTGGCCGACCAGGTGTTGCCAGGACCCACGGGCGAGCGCAATGTGTTGCGGTTGCGCGGCCGTGGTGTGTTTGTGTGCATCAGCCCGTGGAATTTTCCTCTTGCCATCTTTGCGGGCCAGGTGGTGGCAGCCCTGGTGGCAGGCAATGCCGTGGCGGCCAAGCCTGCGGAGCAAACCCCACAGATTGCTCAACGCTTTACGGCACTTTTGCACGAGGTGGGTGTGCCCAAGGATGTGGTGGCTTGTGTGCCTGGTTTGGGGGAGACCGTGGGAGCGGCACTGGTGCGCAGCCCGTGGACCGCGGGGGTGTGCTTTACCGGCAGCACGGCCGTGGCCAAAGCGATCGCACGGACGTTGGCCGCTCAAGAGGGCCCCATCGTGCCCTTGGTGGCCGAGACCGGAGGACTCAACGCCATGATCGTGGACTCCACCGCCTTGCCCGAGCAAGTGGTGGACGCGGTGGTGCAAAGCGCATTTCGCTCGGCCGGGCAACGTTGTTCGGCACTGCGTCTTTTGTGTCTGCACGAAGGCATTGCCGATGCGGTGATGGAGATGCTGGTGGGCGCGGTGGCCGAACTGCGGGTGGGCGACCCCGCTCTGTGGGACACCGACGTCGGACCTTTGATCGATGCGCAGGCGCACGCGGCGGTGATGCAGCATGTGCAGCGGCTTCAGCGGCAGGCCCGCTGCTTGGGCCAGGGGCGCTCGACGGGTGAGGTGCCCCATCTGGTGGCGCCAGTGATCTTTGAGCTGCAGCGGGTGGCAGACCTGAAAGAAGAGGTCTTCGGCCCGGTCTTGCATGTGGTGCGGTGGTCGGGCGCTGTTGCGCCGTTGGTCCAAGAGATCAATGCCCTGGGTTATGGGCTCACGCTGGGTGTGCAGACCCGCATCGACGGCCGCGCCGAGCGCATTGCCGATGGGGCACGAGCGGGCAATGTCTATGTCAACCGCAACATGATTGGTGCGGTGGTGGGCGTGCAGCCTTTTGGAGGCGAAGGCCTTTCAGGCACCGGCCCCAAAGCGGGTGGGCCTCACTACCTGTATCGGTTTTGTGCCGAGCAAACCGTCACCACCAACACCGCTGCCGCGGGGGGCAATGTGGAGCTGCTGGCCCAAATCGGTGACGCGGGCGGACCTAGTTGAGATACATGCCCAGATAGCGTCGCCCACGGCTCACCGCCTCGGGGTCGGGGCAGATATCGAACCATTCCACCAACTGCACGCGGGCCTTCTCTCGCCAATCGCCTTTGTCGCGCAGCACCACGGCCAACAACTGGTCAAACGCGGCATCGAAGTCGCCCGCATGCACGTGCAAGGCGGCCAGCCCAAAGCGGGCTTCAAAATCCTTGGGGTTGGACTCGATGCGTGCGGACAGCTCCAGCGGGTTGCCTTCGGGCCGCTGGCGGGCCAGTGCCATGCGCTTGCCCAGAGCGACAAGCCGCTCGTTTTGGGACGCTTGCGGCACGCTGCCCAGCAGCTCGCTTGCAGCGTCTAGGGCATCGCGGGCGATGAGCCTTTCTGCCAGATCGCCCACCACGTCCAAGTTGTCGGGCTCCACGCTCAACGCGTCCATCAACAGGGCTTCGGCGGTTTGGGGATCTGCCTGGGCGGCCTCCTGCCGCAGCACCTCGGCCTCGGAGACCTGCGGCCCCAAGTGCTTGTCCAAAAAGGCGCGCACTTGCCCTTCGGGCAAAGCCCCTGAGAACTGATCCACGGGGCGGCCGCCCACGAACAAGACCACCAGCGGAATGCTGCGGATTTGCAGGGCGGCGGAGATTTGTGGTGCCTCGTCGGTGTTGAGCTTGGCCAACACGAAGCGGCCTTCGTATTCAACGGCCAGCTTTTCGAGGATGGGCTTGAGGTTGCGACAAGGGGCACACCAAGGCGCCCAGCAGTCCACCAACACGGGCACTTCCATCGAGCGTTGCAAGACCGTCTCGCGAAAGTCGGCCTCCGAGACGTCGATGGAAAAAGAAGAGGCGCCGCCGGGGGCAGTCGCAGAGGAAAAGGGGTTGGACATCATGTCGGCCAGTGTGAGGATCGTTGCGAAGGTGAGAGAGCCAGGGACATACCGCCGTGCAGCGCCAAGGTCAATCGAGCTTGAGACCCAAGCGGGTGATGACCGGGCCCCAGCGCTTGACGTCGTTGTCGATCACCCGCTTGAACTCGGCCGCGGGCCCGCCGACCACGCTCAGGCCTTGGGCATCGAGCGTTTGCCGCACGGCGGGATCTTGCAACACGGCATGGGTGTCGGCATTGATCTTCTGCACAACCGCTTCGGGCAGGCTGGCAGGCCCGACCAGCCCGTTCCAGGCCAAAGCGTCCACCTGGCGATAGCCCGCCTCACTGAGCGCGGGCAGGTCCTTGAGGTTGTCGGGGCGCTGCGCACTGCTGACCGCAATGAGGCGCACTTTTTGATTGCGCACGTGGGGCAGCATGGCCGGGGCGGTCATGAACGTGGCATCGGCCTCGCCTTGTGCCACGGCCATGGCCGCCGGTGGCGAGCCATTGAAGGGAATGTGGGTGGCCGCAAAACCGGCCTCGGCCATCAACAGCTCCATGGTCAAGTGCGCCGAGCTGCCATTGCCCAGTGAGGAGTAATTCACCTTGCCTCCTTGGGCCTTGGCCCAGGCGACAAATTCCGCCACCGTCTTGGCCGGGACCCGGGCCGCGTTGACCGCCAGAACGTTGGGCTGGCTGGTGGTCATGATGATGGGCACCAGGTCTTTGGCCGGGTCGTAAGGCATCTTGCGATAGAGAAACGGGCCGAAGGCCACGGGCCCATTGAACCCCATGGCCAAGGTGTGACCATCGGTGGCTTTGGCGGCCACATCCACGCCCAACATGCCACCCGCACCGGGCTTGTTGTCGATCACCACCGGCTGTCCCCACCGTGCGGCCAACTTGTCGGACAGCGCTCGCGCGATCAAGTCCAGCGAGCTGCCGGGTCCGGTGGGCACCACGATCTTCACGGCCCGGGTGGGCCAGGGGCTCTGTGCCCAGGCGCTGCCTGGGGCCCACGCGGCCAGGCTCAACAAGCCGGTGGCCAGCGCGCCTCCCAGCCAGGAACGCCGTGCAGGTGAAGTCAAAGAACGCATGTCAGGCCTCCCAAAAATTCGCTTCGCAAGTGATGATGCAGCGATGCGTCAAAGCACGCCCAAAGGCGTATCGTAGTCTGCCTGCGTAGGCGGCCGCTTCAGCGGTGTTCAACCGGTGTTCAAGCGGGGTTCAAGGATAGAGACCGCGGTCGGCTCGCGCACTGAGGATGCGCTCACAAGCCACGGCGAAGGTCGCGGTGCGCAGCGAGATGCGGTGCCGGTCTGCCGTGTCCCAAATGTGACTCAAGGCATGCACCATGATCTTGTCCAGACGTTGATTGATTTCGTCTTCGGTCCAGAAAAACGAGCTGAAATCCTGCACCCACTCGAAGTAGCTCACCGTCACACCCCCGGCATTGCAGATGACGTCGGGCACCACCAAGATGTTGCGGTCTTTGAGCACATCGTCGCCGCTGGGCAGGGTGGGGCCGTTGGCACCCTCCAGCACCAGTCGGGCTTTGATGCGTTGGGCCCGCGAGGGTGTGAGTTGGCCTTCCAGGGCTGCGGGGATGAGGATGTCGCACGCAACGTCCCAAAAACTCTCCGGGTCCAGCGCCTCGGCTTCTTTGAAACCACCCACCCCGCCTGTGGCACGCACGTGGGCCAGCAGTGCGCTCAGGTCCAGGCCCGAGGCCCGCGCAATGGTGCCGGTGTGATCTTGGACAGCGACGATGTGTGCGCCCGCCTGGGCAAAAAGCTCGGCGGCGGCTGACCCCACATTGCCCAGCCCCTGAACGGCCACCCGGGCGCCGGGCACCGCCAGGCCGATGCGCTTGGCGGCCTCACACCCGGTGACGAAGACCCCTCGACCCGTGGCTTTGACGCGGCCCAAAGAGCCGCCCAAATGAACGGGTTTGCCCGTGACCACGCCGGTGGCGGTGGCCCCCACGTTCATGGAGTAGGTGTCCATCATCCAGGCCATGATCTGCGAATTGGTGTTGACATCGGGGGCCGGGATGTCTTGGTGCGGGCCGATGATGATGCCAATTTCGCTGGTGTAGCGCCGGGTCAGCTTTTCCAGCTCCTTGAGCGACAACTGCCGTGGATCCACACGGATCCCTCCTTTGGCGCCCCCGTAGGGCAGGTTGACGGCGGCGTTTTTGATGCTCATCCAGGCCGACAAGGCCATCACCTCCTCCAGCGTGACGTCGGGGTGGTAGCGCACGCCGCCCTTCCCCGGGCCGCGTGTCAATGAATGCTGGACGCGAAAACCTTCGAAATGTCGGATGCTGCCGTCGTCCATCTCGATGGGAATGTCCACAATGAGCGAGCGCTTGGGCCGCTTGAGGGTCTCGGCCCAGCGACCCAAGGCTCCCAGGTAGGGAATGACGCGGTCCACCTGCGCGATGTAGGTGCCCCAGGGGCTGTCGGGGGTGACGTGAACGTAGGACAAGCTCGCGACCATGACGGTGGTTCTCCTGTGCTGTCGGAAATGGCCCCGCACTCTAGGCCCGCTCGAGCTCACTTTCGAGGGAATGGGCAGGGTTATGCATGAAATGCATGACACTCATTCGGCGCTTTATAAGAAACTTCGCACATGACACCCTTGCCCAAGATCGCTTTTATCGGGGGCGGCAACATGGCCGCGGCCATTCTGGGGGGGCTGCGCCGCCAAGGCGTGCCCGCCGCTCAATTCATCGTCGTGGAGCCTCTGGCGAGCCAACGGGAGAAGCTGGCCGCCGAGCTGGGCGTGATGGCCTTGCCTCAGGCCGACGAGTCTTTGAGGCAAGCCGCTGTGGTGGTGTGGGCCGTCAAGCCGCAGTTGTTTGTCGAGGCTGCGGCGCCTTGTGCGCCGCACGTGGGCTCGGCGCTGCAGTTGAGCATCATGGCCGGCATCCGCAGCGATGCCTTGGTGGC
This sequence comes from Betaproteobacteria bacterium, assembly GCA_009923895.1. Classification (GTDB taxonomy): domain Bacteria; phylum Pseudomonadota; class Gammaproteobacteria; order Burkholderiales; family Burkholderiaceae_C; genus Rubrivivax. Next base: position 7,403 of record RFSP01000070.1, read on the forward strand.
GGCCACCGGGTCACACCAGGTGGTGCGAGCCATGCCCAACACCCCGGCCTTGGTGGGGCGTGGCGTGGCGGGATTGTTTGCGCGTGAGGCGGTGAGTGACACCCAACGCGCCCAGGTGGAGACGGTCCTCGCTCCCACCGGACGTTGCTTGTGGGTGGCGCGCGAGTCAGATCTGGACGCCGTGACGGCCTTGTCAGGGTCGGGGCCGGCCTATGTGTTTTTCTTCATCGAGGCGATGATCCAAGCCGGTGTAGAGATGGGCCTGCCGGCCGCCCAAGCCCGAGAGTTGGCGCAAGAGACCTTTGCCGGCGCCGCGGCCTTGGCCAGCCAGTCTCCAGAGACGCCTGAGACGTTGCGCCAACGCGTGACCTCCAAGGGAGGGACCACCCACGCCGCGATCACCTCCATGGAGGCCAGCGGCGTGAAGGAGGCCTTTGTGCGTGCATTGCACGCCGCCCGACGCAGAGCGCAGGAGCTGGGCAGCGCCTCTTAGGCCATGGCGTGGGCGGGCAAGCCGCTGGCGTCAAAGAGGCCTTCAAACAACACAGAGCTGAGGTAGCGTTCGCCGGAATCGGGCAGCACCACCACAATGGTCTTGCCTTTGTTCTCAGGTTTGTGCGCCCACCGCACGGCCGCCGCCGTGGCCGCTCCGCAAGATATTCCTGCCAAGATGCCTTCTTCGCGTGCGAGCCGCTGGGCGAACTCCACGGCCTCTTCATTGCTCACGGGCTCGATGGCGTCCACCAGGGACAGATCGAGCACGTCAGGCACAAAGCCGGCACCGATGCCTTGAATCTTGTGGGGGCCGGGCTTGAGCTCCTCGCCTCGACGGGCTTGGGTCAGCACAGGGCTGGCACTGGGCTCCACGGCCACGGTGACGAGGGCCTTTCCACGGGTCTTCTTGAGGTAGCGCGACACGCCCGTGATGGTGCCGCCTGTGCCCACGCCACTGACGAAAATGTCGATGTTGCCACCCGTGTCTTCCCAGATTTCCGGCCCCGTGGTGGCCTCGTGAATGGCCGGGTTGGCCGGGTTCTTGAACTGTTGCAGCAAGACGTATTTGGCATCGCTGGCCGCAATTTCTTCGGCTTTGGCAATGGCGCCCTTCATGCCTTTGGCGCCTTCGGTCAGGACCAGTTTGGCACCGTAAGCCACGAGCAGTTTGCGCCGCTCGATGCTCATGGTCTCGGGCATGGTCAAGGTGATGGGGATGCCGCGCGCGGCCGCCACGAAGGCCAACGCAATGCCCGTATTGCCGCTGGTGGGCT
>RFSP01000008.1 GCA_009923895.1 Betaproteobacteria bacterium
TCGAGTCCTGCGATCACCGCTGGAGGAATGCGCTGGGTGGTGAAGCGCTGAATGCGCTGAATCATCTGCGCGTCACGGCGCTCGGCCAAGGTCACTGCCAAGCCCGAACGGCCTGCACGCCCGGTGCGTCCGATGCGGTGCACATAGTCTTCGGCCTTCATCGGCAGACCGTAATTGATGACATGGCTGATGGTGGGCACGTCAATGCCACGCGCTGCCACATCGGTGGCCACCAGGACCCGCAACTGACGGGTGCGCAGTCCCTGCAACACGCGATTGCGACGCCCTTGCGGCATGCCGCCGTGCAGGGCCGCCACCGAATGGCCCATGTCCGCCAAGCGGTCGGCCAGCCAGTCGGCGTCGCGTTGCGTGCTGGTGAACACCACCGCTTGTTCCACATTGCGTTCAGTCAGGATGTGATCCAACAGCGCGTTCTTGTGCTCCATGTTGTCGGCCCAATGCAGGCGCTGCTCAATGTCGGCATGCGCTTGCGTGTGCGAAGCCACTTCCACGCGCTGCGGCTCACGCAGCAGCCGCTGCGCCAAGCGCCCAACATGCCCACCAAACGTGGCGCTGTACATCACCGTTTGCCGCGTAGCCGGCAGGGCTTGAGCAATGAAGTCGATGTCCTCAATGAAGCCCATGTCCAGCATGCGATCGGCTTCATCCAACACCAGCATCTCCACAGACGACAGCACGGCCTTGCCCGACTGCATGTGGTCCATCAAGCGGCCCGGCGTCGCAATGAGAATGTCCAAAGGTCCGCTGAGCTGACGCAGTTGCAAACCGTAGGGCACACCCCCCACCACGGTGGCCACCCGCAATCCCGGCACATGCCGGCCATAGCTCAGGGCCGCCTTGGAGACTTGAATGGCCAGCTCACGGGTGGGCACCAAGACCAGCACCCGCGGCCCATGCACCACCCCCTTGACTCGGCGTTTGGCCGGGTCCTGGCGTGCAGCCAAGACGCGCGTCAATGCAGGCAATACAAAACTGGCGGTCTTGCCGCTGCCCGTGCTGGAGGAGACCATCAGGTCCTGCCCGTTCATGGCGGGCGGAATGGCACGCGTTTGCACCTCGGTGGCATCGGCATACCCGGCGTCACGAACGGCCCTCAACAGGGATTCGTGCAGGTTCAAATTTTCAAAGCTCATCACAAAACTCAATACTCTCTGGGCTTCGCGCAGACGCGCAGCCACATGCGGGCTTGTGCTCAAACGGCGCAGCCCTTGGGGAACGGTTGACGGCATCGCCGCCAACCCAACCCAAGAATGGGCCCAAGCCAATGTCGGCGTTGGAAGGTCAGAGGGGATGAACGAGAGGTTTCATCGACAGCGACCCAGGGCGGATCGCAAAGAAACCAGCACGCATTGTACCTCGGATCGCACGCGCGCTCAGCCCTTGAGTGAAATTCACTTCAAAAGGTGCGTGCGGTAGTACAGCAGTTCGTCGATCGACTCGTGAATGTCGGCCAATGCCGTATGGGCCTGCTGCTTCTTGAATCCCTCCATGATGTCGGGATGCCAGCGCCTGGCCAACTCCTTGAGCGTGCTCACGTCGAGATTGCGGTAGTGAAACCAAGCCTCCAAGCGAGGCATGCCACGTGCCAGAAATCGACGGTCCTGACAGATGGTGTTGCCACACATGGGGCTCTTGCCCTTGGGCACATAACGCCTCAAGAACTCAATGACTTGTTCCTGGGCTTGCTCTTCGGTGATGGTGGACGCCCGAACCCGGTCCACCAGGCCACTCTTGCCGTGGGTGGCTTTGTTCCAGGCGTCCATGCCGTTGAGCAAGGCGTCACTCTGATGGATGGCCAGCACGGGCCCTTCCACGCGTGTGCGCACCTGGGGATCGGTCACGATCACCGCCAACTCAATGATGCGCTCGGTGTCCGGGTTCAAGCCCGTCATTTCCAGATCAATCCAAATGAGATTGAGCTCGCTCAAGGCCAGTTCGGCGGGCGCTGCGGGCGTCGAAGGGGAAGGCAAGGAATCGGACATGGGGGCTTGCATCAGGGCATGGGTGAGGGCATGGGTCAGGCAGGGATTGTGACTCAGCCCTACACTTGAGGGTGAGATGAATACTTCTTGGATCACTTGGACTTGGATTGCCGTGCTGGTGGCGGGCTTGGTGACGCGCCTTTGGCTGTCCCAAAGACAGATGCGCCACGTGGCTGCGCATCGTGCGCGTGTGCCCGAAGCCTTTGCGTCCACCGTCACGGTGCAAGCGCATCAAAAGGCCGCCGATTACACCTTGGCCAAGGGGCGATTGGGGTGGTGGCAATCGGCCTTTGCCTGCGCGATGCTGGTGGTGTGGACGCTGCTGGGTGGGCTGGACCTGCTCAACCACACCGTCGTGACCTGGATCTCGCCCGAGGCCTTCCCCTTGGGATCTCAGGTGGCATTGATCGTGGCGTTCTCCATCCTGAGTGGACTGTTGGACTTGCCGTTTGATGCTTACGCCACTTTTGGGGTCGAACAGCGATTTGGATTCAATCGCATGACGCTGCGCATGTGGGTGGTGGACCTGATCAAAGGCAGCTTGGTGGCCACGGTGGTGGGCATCCCTTTGATCGCAGCCATCTTGTGGCTCATGGGTCAAGCGGGTGCGCTGTGGTGGTTGTGGGCCTGGGGCGCGTGGATGGCGTTCAATTTGCTGCTGTTGGTGATCTATCCCACCTTGATTGCGCCGCTGTTCAACAAGTTCGAGCCGCTCAAAGATGAGGCCCTGAGTCAAAGGGTTCAGGCATTGATGCAGCGCTGTGGTTTTGCCGCCAAGGGGTTGTTTGTGATGGATGGCAGCCGCCGTTCTGCCCATGCCAATGCCTACTTCACGGGGCTGGGAGCCGCCAAACGCGTGGTGTTCTACGACACCTTGCTGGCGCGTCTGACCCCGGGTGAAGTCGAAGCCGTGCTGGCCCACGAGTTGGGGCATTTCAAGCACCGACATGTCCTCAAGCGCATCGTGTCCCTGTTTGCCTTCAGCCTGTTGGGATTGGCCCTGCTCGGGTGGTTGTCAGGGCAAGCCGCCTTTTACGAAGGCCTGGGCGTTCGGCCCAATTTGATGTCGTCCAATGACGGCCTGGCCCTGCTGTTGTTCATGACGGTGCTGCCCCAGTTCACCTACTTCATCTCGCCCCTCATGGCCCATTTTTCTCGTCGGCACGAGTTTGAAGCCGACGCCTATGCCAGCGCTCAGGCGTCTTCGCACGATTTGGCCAGCGCCCTGCTCAAGCTGCACGAAGACAACGCCTCGACACTGACCCCCGACCCCTTGTACGTGCGCTTTTATTACTCGCATCCGCCGGCGTCCGAGCGCTTGGCGGCTCTGCAAGGTGCCTGATAACACGCCAGAGCTCCCGACCCTTCAGGGCCGGGTGGTGGCCGCCCACGGGCGTCACGTGGTGATCGAAACGCCAGATGGGGCCCATGTGCGGTGTCATCTGCGAGGCAAGAAAACCGACGCCGTGGTGGGCGACAGCGTGCAGTGGGCCCGCTCGGGCGATGAAGGTGTGGTCGAGGCCATCGAGCCCAGGCGCAATTTGCTCTTTCGCCAAGATGAATGGCGCAGCAAGTCTTTTGCCGCCAATCTCGACGCGGTGCTGGTCCTGGTCGCGGTCGAGCCCTCATTCAGCGACAGCCAATTGGCGCGCACCCTCATCGCAGCGGCCAGCGCCGGCATTCCGGCTTGGATCGGCCTGAACAAGATCGATTTGCCTGGCGCCGCCACCGCGCGCGAGCGCCTCAAGCCCTATGCGCATCTGGGTTTGGAAGTGGTGGAGCTGGCACTGAAGACGCAGCCCGAGCTTTCCCGCCAGGCCCTGCAGCCTCGATTGGCAGATCGAACCACGTTGGTCCTGGGACCCAGCGGCGTGGGCAAAAGCACTCTGGTGAACCTGCTCGTGCCCGATGCGGGCGCCCAAGTGGGCGAGATCTCGCAAGCCCTCAACAGTGGCAAGCACACCACCACCGTCACGCGCTGCTACCGACTGCAAAATGGATCGCAAACCGGCTCGGGCGCCTTGATTGACTCTCCGGGCTTTCAAGCCTTTGGCATTCACCATGTCGAGCCTGCCGATTTGGCTCGGCTCATGCCCGATATCGCCGCCCATCAAGGCGAATGCCGCTTCTACAACTGCACGCATCGTCAAGAGCCCGGATGCGGCGTGCGACAGGCCGCTGAGCGCGCCGACATTGCGGCCGTTCGATACGCCCAGTACTGCGAGTTGTACGACGAGCTGTCGGTGCGGCGGTTCTGACGAAGACGGCCCAGCCTCAAGAGAAGGCGCGCGTCAGCCCACAATATTGGCCAGGGTCAGCAAGGCCACCAACAACAGCCAAAGCACCACCGAGCGCCACACCAAGCCCACCATGCTCTGCAAATGCCCGAGCTGGGGCTGGTCTCCTGGGGTCGAGCCTTCAGCTTGAGAAGCCTCCGAGCCCTGCCCGCCCAGGCGCACCCCCACCGCGCCGGCAGCGGCGGCCAAGATGATGCCTTCGTTGGCGTGTTTCCACAGCACTGCATCACGCCGCCATCCGTTGACGGCCTCTTCGAAGTTGCCCACCACCGCAAAACCAAAGGCGGTCAGTCGAGCGGGGACATGGTCCAACTTGACAAACAGGCGTTGCGCCAATTCTTGTAGCGTTTCGTGGCCCATGCCTTGCGATCCGGGCAGACGGACCTGCACAAAACGCGACGTCAGGTAAGCCATGCGATAGAACACCGCACCGGCAGGCCCCAGGCCCAGCGCAGAGAGGATGACGAACCAAAAAAAGACCCCAAAGACGTGGCGGTGGGCGGCCAAGAGCGAGTGTTCAATCACATGACGCAACAACTCCGTGCGCGGCAAGTCGACCACGTCCATGTCTTGCCATTCGGCCAGCAAGCGTCTGGCCTCGTATTCATCACCCCGGTCCAGCGCATCGCGAATGTGGGTGAAGTGATGACTGAATTGGCGAAAGCCCAAAGTGAGATACAGCACCCCCACATCCAAGGCCAATGCCAGAAACAGGCTGAAATGGCTCAGGGCGTTGTAGACCATGGCGGTCAACACAGCAGGCACGGCCACCGCCATGCCCCACACCACCCAGGCGTGATGCGACTTGCCCGCATCAAAATTGCGCGCCGACCAAGCAATCCAAGACTGCAGCGATTCCAGCACCCGATTCTTGCGCGGAAGCGGCTTGAACTGCTCAATCACCAAGGCCAACAAGACAGCAAAAAAGCTCATGGCCCAAGATGATAAACGTCAAGACGGTGTGTGGCGCAAGAACCCGTAGAGGTTGCGCAACATGGCGGCCGTGGCACCCCAAATGAAGTATTCGCGTTCCCCCTCATGCCAGGGCATGGAGAGGAACTGTCGGGTCATGAGGTCAAATTGGACCTCATGGCGCCGGTGGTGGGCGGGGTTCATCAAGAAAGCCAAGGGCACTTCAAAGGCCTCGGCCACCTCAAAAGGGTCCAAGGTGAGGGCAAAAGGCGGCTGCACCAAGGCCACCACGGGGGTGACTCGGTAGTGGGTGACTGTCGTGTAGACCGGCAGTTGGCCAAGAATTTCAATGTGCTCGCGCGCCAGGCCGATTTCTTCTTCGGTTTCTCTGAGCGCCGTGGCCACGCTGTCCACGTCTTCGGGATCTCTGCGCCCGCCCGGAAAACTGATTTGGCCTGCGTGGTCGTGCAGGTGGTCAGTGCGACGGGTCAACAGCACCCGAAGCCCATCGTCGCGCTGCACCAAAGGCACCAACACCGAGGCCTCTCGGGTGGGCACGTCTTGCAGTCGACCGTCACCCTGGATTTCGGGCGTCCAAGAAGTTTGAGCCCCCGAAAAGTGCTCTCTCAGTGCATCGGGCTGCAGGCGGTGCAAAGACACCGCAGGCAGTTGGGCATCCGTCCCAACGACGGGAATGGACTGGGGCTGAGTGATGCGGGGGACCTGCATGGGCTCGCAACGACGGGCCGCGCCGCCAACGGCGCGGCACACTCAGTCGAGCTTGGCCTTGATGCGGGCCGACTTGCCGCTGCGCTCGCGCAGGAAGTACAGCTTGGCGCGGCGGACGTCACCGCGACGCTTGACTTCGATGTTGGCAATCAGCGGGCTGTAGAGCTGGAACGTCCGCTCCACACCTTCGCCATTGGAAATCTTGCGAACAATGAAACTGGAATTGAGGCCGCGGTTGCGCTTGGCGATGACTACGCCTTCGTAGGCCTGAACCCGTTTGCGGGTGCCTTCCACCACATTGACGTTGACCACGACGGTATCGCCGGGGGCAAAGGAGGGGTGGTTCTTGCCCAGGCGGGCAATTTCCTCTTGCTCGAGGGTTTGGATCAAGTCCATGGAAAGTCCTGTGTTCGATCGTGCTCGGAGGGGTTGTGACGTTATAGAGTCCGGCAGAGGATCGCAAAGCCCACCATTATAACCCCAGCTTTTGCACCAAGTTTTGCAAAAAGGCTTCGTCGTCGGGGCTGAGACGTCCGGCGGCCCGGGCGGCGGCAATCAAATCGGGGCGACGCTGCGCCGTCCAAGCCAATGAGGTCTCGCGCCGCCAACGCTCGATCTGCCCGTGATGCCCCGACAAGAGCACGGCCGGCACGGCACGGCCATCGGGCAGCACCTCCGGGCGGCTGTAGCTGGGGCCTTCCAGAAGCCCCGACAGATGCTCAGAGAAACTGTCTTGCTCATGGGACGGCGTGCTGAGCACGCCCGACTGCAAGCGGGCCACCGCATCCAGCAACACCAAGGCCGGGAGCTCGGCCCCGGACAACACAAAGTCACCCAGGCTGATCTCCAGTGTGACGTGGCGGTCTATCACCCGCTGGTCCACTCCCTCGTAGCGTCCGCACAACAACACAGCGCCCGGCCCTTGGGCCAGCTCACGAACCAGGGCCTGATCGAGGCGCCGACCGGCGGGTGAGAAGTGCACCACCGGGGCCTGCGGCGCGTGGGGCCCATCGCTTGCTCGTTGCGCCTGCACAGCAGCCAAGGCCCGCTCCAGCGGCTCGGCGAGCATGACCATGCCAGGACCGCCCCCATAAGGTCGGTCATCGACGCGCCGGTAAGCGTCGTCGGCGTAGTCGCGCAAAGACCACAGGTGCACGTCCACCTGGCCTGACTCAAAAGCACGCCGGGTGATGCCGTGATGGCGGTGCGCTTCGAAAAGCTCCGGAAAGAGGGTGAGGATGTCAAACCGCATGACCGATCTCTTGACCCGATCAGTCTTGCGCCGACCAATCGACGGTGATGGTCTGGCCGGCCAAGTCCACACGGTCTACAAAGGCCCCCACAAACGGGATGAGTCTCTCATCGGCCGGCTTCAGGGGACCCTCGATCTCCAAAGGACGCAGACGCAAGACGCATTGCGGGCCCGTCTCGATCAGGCCCACGACCGTGCCCAAGCCCTCGCCTTGCCGGTTCACCACCGACAAACCGATGAGGTCGACCCAATAGTATTCGTCGTCTGCGGCGGTGGGAAAGCTGCTGCGCGGCACGAAGACCCTGCAGCCTCGCAGGGCCTGGGCCGCGTCCCGGTCATCGAGGTCATGAATGCCCGCGACGATGTCATCGCCCTGCTCACGCGCTTGAATCACGCGAAGCACTTGAGGAGCCGCAGCGGCTTTGGGGCCGACCGATTCGGGGGGTTGAAGGTACCAGCGCTTGGTTGAGAACAGCGCTTGAGGGTCATCGGCGTAAGGCTGAACCTTGATCCAGCCCTTCACGCCCCAGGCGCCCAAGACGCGACCGACTTCGATCGCGTCTTCAGGGAGCCCGGAATCCAAGGTGCTCAGGCTGCAGCCACAGCCTTCTTGGCCTCGCCCACCAGGCGAGTCACCGCAGGCGACAACTGCGCGCCCACGTCAGCCCAATGGGCCACGCGGTCCAGCGCAATGCGCAAAGGCTGCTCAGAGCCCGAGGCCATGGGGTTGTAAAAACCCACACGCTCGATGAAACGCCCATCGCGGCGGTCGCGGCGATCTGCCACGACGATGTTGTAGAAGGGACGGCCTTTGGCACCGCCACGGGACAGCCTGATCACGACCATGTTGCGTCAACCTTTGTCAATTTGTCGGTGACCGCCGCGCCAGGAGACACACTGGGTGGGCAATCAAAGCGGTGGGACTTCCCACCAAAGGCCGGCGCCGTAGATACGCCCCTGATCAAGCTTTGAGGGCCTGAGCGGAGCCGTCGCCGAAACCTGGCATTATAAGCTGGTTCTTGTCATGAATGCACCCCCCTCCCCCGCCACCTTGGGCACGGCGCCCGGGCCCTATCGCTCCAAGACGGTTGCCACCTGGCTGGCTTTGCTGGGCGGCAGCCTGGGGCTGCACCGCTTTTATTTGAAGGGTTGGGGCGATTTGCTGGGCTGGTTGCATGTCTTCCCGACGCTCCTGGGGGTGGTGGGCGTGCTGCGGATGCGGGCCTTTGGACAAGACGATCAGCTGTCGTGGCTGATGATCCCGGCGCTTGGGCTGATGTTGAGCCAGGGCATGCTGCATGCCATCGTGTACGGACTGAAGCCGGACGAAGCCTGGGACCGTCAGCGCAACCCCGACCTCCCGGGGCGCTCCACGGGATGGGGCGTGGTGATAGGGGTCATCGTGGCCTTGCTGCTGGGAGCCACCATCCTCATGGGCACGGTGGCATTCGGGGGACAGAAGTTCTTTGAATGGCAGCAGGCCAATTTGGCCGCAGCGGCGGCTGTGCCGTCTCAGCCAAACAAGACCAACCCCATGTAGTAAGCCACGGCGGCGATAAAGGCTGATGCGGGGATGGTCAAGATCCAAGCCCACACAATATTGCCGGCCACCCCCCAGCGGACAGCTGACGCACTGCGTACAGAACCCACTCCCACAATGGCACCGGTGATGGTGTGGGTGGTGGACACTGGGATGCCCAATGCCGTGGCCAAGAAGAGGGTCATGGCGCCTCCCGTCTCCGCACAAAATCCGCCCACGGGCTTGAGTTTGGTGATGCGCTGCCCCATGGTTTTGACAATGCGCCAACCGCCCATGAGCGTGCCCAAACCGATGGCGATGTAACAGCTCCACACCACCCAAGACGGCGGCTGCGCTTGACCTGCAGCCACCTGACCGGTGGAAATCAGCAGCAGCCAAATGATGCCGATGGTCTTTTGGGCGTCATTGCCCCCATGGCCCAAGGAATACAAGCCCGCCGACACCAACTGCAACCGACGAAAGACGTTGTCCACGCGAAGCGGCGACGTGCGCCGACACAACCACGCCACGGTCACCATGAGCAAGGAGCCCAGGGTGAATCCCAGCAAGGGGGAGACCAAGATGAAGGCCACCGTCTTCCAAATGCCCGCCGCGATGAGCTTGCTGGCACCTGCCTTGGCAATCACGGCCCCCACGATGCCCCCGATGAGCGCGTGTGAGGAGCTGGAAGGAATGCCGTACCACCAGGTGATGATGTTCCACGAAATGGCACCCGCCAGCGCGCCGAACACCACGATGTGGTCCACCACGCCAGGATCGACAATGCCCTTGCCGACGGTGGCGGCCACGGTGAGCTTGAACACAAAAATGGCGATCACGTTGCACACGCCGGCAAACACCACCGCCTGCAAGGGCTTGAGAACACCGGTGGACACCACGGTTGCGATGGAATTGGCGGCGTCATGAAACCCATTCATGAAGTCGAACGCCAGCGCCAGCAGCACCAGCGCCACCACACTCCAAAAACCGACCTGTGAAGCGTCCATCGAAAACCTCAGCCTGTCTTAAGAGTTTTCGAGCACCACACCTTCGATGAGGTTGGCAACGTCTTCACAGCGATCGGAAATGGATTCCAACAGTTCATAAATGGCTTTGAGCTTGATGAGTTCACGCACATCGGGCTCTTCGCGGAACAGCTTGCTCATGGCCGAGCGCATGACGCGGTCGGCGTCGGACTCCAAGCGGTCGATTTCCTCGCAGGTCTTGAGGGCCGCTTCGGCCACGGAGGGGTCGCTGAGTCTGGGCAACAGGGTGACGGCATGCTGAACACGCTCACAGCATTTGACGCTCACTTCGGCCAGGCGCACCACCTCGTCGGTGAAGTGCTGCACGTCATAAAGTGACAAGGTTTCGGTCGAGTCTTGAAGCAAATCGAGCACATCGTCCATCGCATTGATCAACTGCAAAATCTGCTCGCGGTCAATCGGCGTGATGAAGGTCTTGTGCAACAGGCGGTTGACCTCGGCCGTGATGCGGTCTGCCGCGCGTTCGGCGCCATCCACCTCGGCGGCATACTTGGCACGCAGCGTGAGGTCTTTGTAGTGGTTGACCAGATTCATGAAGGCGCGCGCGCCTTCGCCAATTCGAGCGCCGTGCTCATTGAACAGCTCAAAGAAGTTGCCCTCGCGGGGCAGCAGTTTGCCGAAGATCATGGGAAAAGACCCCTTAAAAAGATCCCTTTAAAGACCGCTTATGGCGCGTGAATGACTGCGCGCTTTGATTTTTTTGACGGCATTGTAGGTGCCCTCTAACCCCTAAAAATGAAATACACAGCCGCTACCAAACAAAGTGCAGCCCACAGGTAGTCCCACTTCAAGGGTTGCCCCATCCACAGAACCGCGAAGGGCACAAATACCACCAACGTGATCACCTCTTGGGTGATCTTGAGTTGTGCCAGGCTGAATCCCCCTGCGTATCCCCATCGATTGGCTGGGACCTGCAGCATGTATTCAAAGAGCGCAATGCCCCAACTGACCAGTGCCGCCGTCCACCAAGGCTGCGCTGCCAAGTGCCGCAAGTGGCCATACCACGCGAAGGTCATGAACACGTTTGAAAGCAAAAGCAACGCCACGGTCTGTATCCACACCGAGCCCGATATCGAGTTCATGCTTACTCCTCCATCAACGGCCCTTGCCTTTGCAGGGCTTGATCCTTCACCGCATCCAACAAGATGCGCACAGGTCCACGCCCGGGGATTTGCAAATCAGGCGCCAATTCGTGCAAGGGAGCGAGCACAAAGGCACGCTGATGCATGCGCGGATGAGGCACCTGCAGCCCCGGGGCAGACAAGGTGGTGTCTCCATACAAGAGCAAGTCCAAATCGAGGGTGCGTGGTGCGTTGACAAACGGGCGCAAACGTCCGTGGACCTTTTCGATGTCTTGAAGCTTAGCGAGTAATTCCAACGCTGTGAGCTGGGTGTCCAGGGCCACCACTGCGTTCAAGAAATCCGGGCCCTGCGCATCGATTGGCGCACTTTTCCACAGCGAAGACGTTGCCACGCACTGCGTGCGAGGCAGGCCGGCCAACTCGCGCACCGCTTGTTGCAATGTGAGATGCGCGGCGCCCAAATTGGCGCCCAATCCGATCCAGGCGCGCACCCAAGGCGCTTGGGCCTGGTGCGTTGAGGCGGGCGCCGATTCTGGCTCGCTCACGACGTTTGTGAGCCCGGCGACCCTGACCCCTCGGGGGTGGCTGAGGAGGCCGAGCTGCTTCGGCGGCGGCGACGACGACGCTTGCGGGCGGGCTCGCCTTCTGTGGGAGCACTCGCGGCGCTGGCCGCTGCGCCATCCAAAGACACATCTGCGCGCCTGGGCGGCCCTGGAACGCGTCGCGGCGCATGGGCTTTGACATCGCGCAACAGGGCCTCGCGGTCTTCATCGCTGCCCAAGGAGAAATCTTCCCACCACTCGGCCAGGTCGGCCGCCACTTCGCCCACGTCGGCGCGCAAGCGCAAGAAGTCAAAGCCCGCCCTGAACCGGGGTTGTTCAATGAGCGATGACGAGGCACTGGGTGTGCGTCGATCAAACCGCGTTTGCATTTGCCAGATTTCGCGCATGTCGGCCGCCAATTTGCCGCGCCCAGAGATGTCGCCAATGCGTGCGTCAAACACAGCATCGATGGCCTGTTGCAAGGCCGCAAACGAGGGCTGCCCCTCGGCTTGGAGCTGACTCCAACGCTCTTGCACGTCATGCCAAAGCATGCACGCCAACAAGAAACTGGGGGCCACCGGACGGTCATCGGCCACACGGCGGTCGGTGTCCTCCAATGCCAAGCGAATGAATCGCTCGCGCTGCGGATTGTGAGCCGCCGAACCCGCAGGCGCCCACGCGGCGTCCAGGATGGGAAACACACCGCGGTCGAGCCCAAACCGGCGCAAGGCGTCCATGCTGGCCAGGGCATGTCCGGTTTGCAGCAGCTTGATCATCTCGTCAAACATGCGAGACGCCGGCACATTGGCCAACAGGGGCACCATGGACGCGATGGGCTTTTCTGTTTTGGTCTCGACCTTGAATCCCAGCTTGGCCGCAAATCGCACCACGCGCAAGATGCGCACCGGATCTTCGCGATAACGCGTGACGGGGTCGCCGATCATGCGCAAGACCTTGGCGCGGACATCGGCAAAACCCTTGTGATAGTCGACCACCGTTTGGGTGACGGGGTCGAAATACATGGCATTGATGGTGAAGTCGCGCCGCGCGGCATCTTCAATTTGCGGGCCCCAGACGTTGTCGCGCAGCACCCGCCCACTGGCATCGACCACATGCTTTTTGCCGACCAACTCGGCCTTGGACGTCTTCTCATTGCCCGCCACCTGTTCGGCAGCCTCTGCGTCAAGCAGTGCGCGAAAGGTTGAGACCTCGATGACCTCGTGCTCGCGCCCCCGCCCAAAGACCACGTGCACGATGCGGAAGCGCCGCCCAATGATGAACGCGCGGCGGAACAGGGACTTGACACGCTCGGGTGTGGCGTCTGTGGCCACATCAAAGTCTTTGGGGCGCCGCCCCACCAGCAAGTCGCGCACCGCACCGCCCACGATGTAGGCCTCGTGCCCGGCTTCTTGCAAAGTGCGCACCACACGAACGGCATGCTCATCGAGCAAGGACGGATCAATGCCGTGCTTGGAGGCAGGAATCTCGACGCGTTGCCCCAAGGTCTGGGCGGCCGGCGAGGCCTTCCCCATGAGACGGTCTATGAATTTACGGATCATTCGAAGAGTTGGAGCACAGGCCAGCCCCGTTGGGCTGCCACGGCCGCGAGCGCCGGCCCGGGGTTGGTGGCCACCGGGTGCGACACCCACTCCAGCAGAGGCAAGTCATTGGTGGAATCACCATAGAAGGTGATGGATTCAAAGTCACGGGCCGGTGTACCACGGCTGGCCAACCATTGCTCGACCCGGGACACTTTGCCCTCTCGCAGGGAGGCGGTGCCTTGGATCTTGCCTGTGGGGCGCCCGTGGGCATCGCATTCAAGCTCCGTGGCCAGCAAATGGTCAATCCCGAAAGCCTGTGCAATGGGGCGGGTGATGAAATCGTTGGTGGCGGTGACCACGGCCAACACGTGACCGTCACGGCGATGCTGCTCCACCAGCGCCTTGGCGCTGTCTCGCAACGACGGACGGATCACTTCTTTCATGAAGCGTTCAAAGGCCAGTGCGATGTCTGGCAAAGAGCGATCACGCCAGGCCGCGGTGGCAAAGTCGATGTAGGCATGGATGTCGAGTCGCCCTGCTTGGTAGTCATGAAAGAAGGCATCGTTGCGGCGGGCGTGTTCGGCGGCATCGGCCCAGCCCAGCTGCACCACGAACTCGCCAAAGGCATGGTCGGAGTCCAGGGGCAGCAAGGTGCCATCGAGGTCAAACAAGGCGAGTTTCATGGTCGGGCGGGCCTTCAAACCGGCGCCGCCGCAGGCGTGGTGGACAACATCTGCCGCAGCAGCGGGATCGTCACCGCTCGGTGATGCGACAGGGCGAAGTCGTCCAGTCGGTCCAGCAAGCTCATGAGGAAACCCAAGTCGCGCTCCAGGCGGCTGAGCAGATAGTCCATCACCTCGTCGGACAAAAAGATGCCTCGGCGATCGGCCTCCTGTCGCAACACCGCACGGGTGTCGGCCTCGCCCAAGGGCTCCAGGGCAAAGGTGTGTCCCCAGCCAATGCGGGTGCGCAAGTCGTCGCGCAGCGGCAAATCAATGGGAGGAACACGCCCCGCAGCCACCCAAGTGAGCGCATGCGTTTGAGCCTCCACCAGCAAGGCGAAGGCGGCTTGCTGGGCCGGCGCATCCAAACGGTCCACATTGTCAAAGACCAACACCGCCCACTCGGGGTTGAACTGCGCCGACAAGGGGCTGAAGTCCATGGAATCTGCGTCCCACCACCCCACCTGCTGCCCGCGGGTGTGGCAAGCCTGAGCGAGTGCGCGCAACAAATGCGTTTTGCCACTGCCCCGGGGGCCCCAAAGGTACACCGGAGCCCGAGGCGGCACATCGGCTTGCAGATGCTGCCACGCCAGGCCATTGAGACCCGGCCGAAAGGACTCGAAGGTGGCCACTGGCGTGGGCAACAAAGACAGCGGCACTTGCTGCATGACGTACCGGTCCTGGGCTGCGCTCAATGCAGCGGACCGCTGTTGGCGCGCTGAAGTTCTTGAAGCCGCGCTTGCATGGCCGACGCATCATCGGCGTCACCACAGTGCTGCAGGTAGACGGCCAAATCGTCGGCGGCCGCGCGGTCCAGCCCCAAGGCCGCGTGGGTCAAGCCGCGGTCCCGCCGCTCCTCCCAGGCGTCTGGCAGCAACACCACCAGACGGTTCAAGACGGCACGCATGCGCCCCCAGTCCTGCTCCATGCGGTGAATTTCTTTGAGGTTTCTTAACATGCGCGCCAGGATTTCACGGGGCGCCGCGGTTTGGAGAAACAGGCCCATTGCCCTTGAAGCCCAGCTCATGAAAGAAAAACCGGTTCAAAAACCGCAAACGCTGCAGGGCCACCGCGTCGGCGGGGATGCGCCGTTTGAGTCGCTGGCCCAACTCGTCGATTTGGGTGATGACCTCGGTGGGGTCCAGCTGCGGATGGTCATCTTGCGCGATCGCGATGGCCGCTTCCAACAAAGAGATGCCCGGCTCGTCCGCGACGAGAGACGCAAAATAAGCGAGCGCCGTGGGACGCTCCACGCGCCACCCCGTCATGCCCCGGCTCCTCGGTCCCACTGAATCAGACGTGTCATTCCTGAAGTTTAGGGCTTTAGCGCACCCCAAATCCCGCTCAATGACCCCGCCGCACAAATGGGTGCAGCGGCAAACCGGTGAGCCTCAAGGTCAAAAAGTACAAACCGCACGCCGCCACCAACACCAGGGCCAGCCAGCCGGCGCGCTGCCACAGGTGCTGCTGCAGCCCGATCCAGTCCCAAGCCCCTTGCGCCCAAGCGAGAAATGCACCCATAACGACACAAGCCACACCCACCTGCGTCCCAAATCGCAGCCACCCCGCGGCCGGGCGGTAGACCCCCTGCCGAAGCAGGCCGCGCAGCAACAAACCGGCATTGAGCAAGGCGCTCAACCCGATGGACAAGGACAGCGCCGCAAACCCCAGCCAAGGCACCAGCACCAGATTGAGGAGCTGGGTCACCAGCAGCATGACCACGGCAATCCGCACGGGGGTTCGGACGTCTTGCCGGGCGAAATAGCCCGGAGCCAAGACCTTGACGGCCACGATGCCCAACAGACCCACGCCCCATCCCATGACGGCCCACACCGTCTGTGCCACGTCAGACGCGCCAAAGCGACCGTAATGAAACAGCACGGCCACCAAGGCCTGGGGAAATACCAGCAGGGCCACGGCACAAGGTGCTGCGAGCAGGACCACCAGCCGAAGCCCCCAGTCCAAAAGGCCTGAATAAGCCTCGGCCTCCTCGCGAGCTTGGGTGGCAGCCAGCTGCGGGGTCAGCACCACCCCCAGGGCCACGCCCAACAACGCCGTGGGAAATTCCATCAAGCGATCGGCATAGGTGAGCCACGACACCGCGCCCACGGCCACGTGAGAGGCGATTTGGGTGTTGATGAGCAGTGAGAGCTGGGCCACCGACACCCCCAGCAAGGCAGGCGCCATGTTGCGCAGCACCCGCCCCACCCCGGGGTGGGCCTGCGCCGAGCGCAATGCCGAGATCGACAGTCGGATGCGGGGCGTCATGCCCAAGCGGCGCAAGGCGGCCCATTGCACGGCCAACTGCATCACACCGCCCACCATCACGCCCACCGCCAACCCATAGATGGGCTCCACGCCCATGCGGGCCAGCCACGGAGCTATTCCCAACGCGCCCGCAATCCAGCACAGGTTGAGCAACACCGGGGTGGCAGCGGGCACGGCAAAGCGCCTCCAGGTGTTGAGCACTCCGGCGGCCAGGGCCACCAGCGACATGCAGGCGATGTAGGGGAACATGAGTCGGGTCATGACCACGCCCTGATCAAAGGCTGCCAAGCCCGAGGCCATGGCCCAAACGATGACCGGGGCACCCACCACGCCGATGGACACGGTCAAAAGCAAGGCCCAAAACAGCACGGTGGCGACCGCGTCCACCAAGCGGTGCGTGGCCTCGTCGCCCTCAGCGGCACGCGTGGCCGCCAAAATCGGCACGAAGGCTTGCGAAAACGCCCCCTCGGCAAATAACCTACGAAGAAGGTTGGGTATACGAAACGCGACGTTGAACGCATCGGTCAACGCGCTGGCGCCAAAGGTGGCCGCCATGATTTGGTCCCGTATCAATCCGGTGACCCGGGAGGCCAAGGTGAACACCGAGACGGTGGATGCCGCTTTGAGAAGGTTCATCCCACCGGCTCACGACCCCAGGGTCCGCGCAGATTGCTCATAGTCAAATTATAGGGGCCGGGGGGTGCAAGGCCTGGGCCCTTTGCCTTGGGAGGGCCAAACCTGCTATACTCGACGGTCTTTGCTTTTCGCAAACCCCATTTCTTTACTGGTTTACTTCAGGATCCTGTTACATGGCCACTTCGTCCAAAGCCAAGAAGACCGTTCGCCTCGCCTCGGGCCGCAAGCGCGCTCGCCAGGACGTCAAGCTCAATGCGCACAACTCGGCGCTGCGCTCGCAGTTCCGCACCGTGGTGAAGAACGTCAACAAAGCGGCCGCTGCCGGCGACAAGACCAAGGCGGCAGAGCTGTTCAAAGCCGGGCAAAGCGTGGTGGATTCTGTGGCTGACAAGGGCCTGTTCCACAAGAACAAGGCGGCCCGCCTGAAGAGCCGCATGGCTGCCAAGATCAAGGCTTTGGCGCTGGGCGCCTGACCTGACGGCCCCCTCTGGGCCCTCACCCAAAAAAGCCCGCATCAGCGGGCTTTTTTTATGGCTCGGCGGCCTCAGCAGGCGGTGGAAGTTGGGTGACTTCGCACAATTGCAAATCGTTGTCTTTTGCAAAGTTCATCACAAAGTCCCAGGCCATGGGCTCGAGGTCGCGCAAAGACTCATCCACGAGCACGCTGCGCACGCCATCCACCACACGCGGTACGCAATAGGGCGAATAACCAATGTGCGCCCCAAGCCCGCCCTTGGCGCCGCCTGGACGAAACGAAGACATGGCCCCGGCCAGGCGCTCGGCCCAGTCGCTCGGACGAAAGGTCCGGCCCGCTTGGGTCACACCCAAGATGACGAATTTTCGAGGAGCAGACAAGGTCATGGAACAAAAAGCGAAGCATCGATTGTGCCCGGTCTTGTTGCGCCGCAACACCAAAGGCGTGAATCGCGAGCGCTGAGTTGTCACGGGTGAAGTGCGACACCCTTAGAATAAATCTCGGCCGGAAACCCGCTCCCAAGGTGTGCCCGGCCATTTCTTTTCTGGTTTTTCTTTTTTGGTTTTATTGACGAAGCAGGTGAGACCATGAACGCTGCGACCCCAGCCAACGTGCTGCGCCCCATGCCCCATGTGATGAACACTTACGGCCGTTTGCCGATTGCGTTGTCCCACGGGCGAGGCTGCCGGCTGTGGGACACCTCGGGCAAAGAGTATTTGGATGCACTGGGCGGCATTGCGGTCAACACTTTGGGGCACGCCCACCCCAAACTGGTGCCCGCGCTGCAAGACCAGGTGGCCAAGCTCATCCACTGCTGCAATTACTACGAAATTCCGCTGCAAGAGCAACTGGCTGCGCGCTTGTGCGCCTTGTCGGGCATGGAAAGCGTCTTCTTTTGCAATTCTGGGCTGGAAGCCAACGAAGCGGCACTGAAGATCGCGCGCAAGTTTGGCCATGACAAAGGCATCGATCGGCCCGAAGTGATCGTTTACGAAAAAGCGTTCCACGGCCGCTCGATCGCGACCTTGTCGGCCACGGGCAATCCCAAGATTCAAAAGGGGTTTGAGCCCTTGGTGGAGGGGTTTGTCCGCGTGCCCATGAACGACCTGGCCGCGATTGAAGGTGTGGCCTCGTCCAACCCCCGCGTGGTGGCGGTGTTCTTGGAAACCATCCAGGGAGAGGGGGGCATCAACCCCGCTCGCAATGAGTACCTGCAAGGCTTGCGCGCCCTGTGCGACAGGCAAGGCTGGTTGCTCATGCTCGATGAGGTGCAGTGCGGGATCGGCCGCACGGGCAAATGGTTTGCTCACCAATGGGCAGGCATCGTGCCCGATGTGATGCCCTTGGCCAAGGGCTTGGGCTCAGGCGTGCCCATTGGCGCCGTGGTGACCGGACCCAAAGCCACGCCGGTGCTCGGGCCCGGCAATCATGGCACCACCTTTGGGGGCAACCCCTTGGCCATGCGGGCGGGCGTGGAGACCTTG
>RFSP01000071.1 GCA_009923895.1 Betaproteobacteria bacterium
GCAGCTGGCCCCCTTCCTGGCGGTGATCGTGGGGGGGGCACTTTGCGGGGTGGCGGGTGCCTTCTTGTCTGTGGTTTATGCACCGATGTGGGTCGAAGGCCTGGTGTCAGGGCGTGGATGGATCGCGCTGGCGCTCACCACTTTTGCCACCTGGCGCCCTGCGCGGGTGCTCTTGGGTGCATACTTGTTTGGGGGGGTCACCATGTTGCAGTTCCACCTGCAGGGCCAAGGGGTGGAGGTGGCCAGCCAATTGCTCGCCATGCTGCCTTATCTGGCCACCATTGTGGTCTTGGTGCTGATCTCGCGCAATGCCGGTTGGGTTCGTGCCAACATGCCGGCTTCGCTGGGCCGACCTTTTTTCCCGGGCAGCTGAGCCGCTGGCCCGATAATCGCTTTCACTTGTCGTCGTCTTTTACCAACCCGGAGGTTTTTCATGTCATTGCATACCAAGCGTTCCCTGCTCCAATGGGCAGGTCTCACAGCGATTGCTGCCACTGTGGCCCTTGTGGGTTGTGGCAAGAAAGAGGAGCCCAAGCCGGCGGCTCAAGCCAAGCCCGAGCCGCTCAAGGCGGCCTGGATTTACGTGGGCCCGGTGGGCGACGCAGGCTGGTCCTTCGCGCACGACCAAGGTCGCAAGGCGGCCGAAGCCAAGTTTGGCGACGGGCTCAAGACCACCATCGTTGAAAAGGTGCCTGAAGGGGCCGATGCCGAGCGTGTCATTCGTGACCTGGCCCAACAGGGCAACAAAATCATCTTCGCCACGTCCTTCGGCTACATGGATGCCATGTTGAAGGTGGCTGGCGAATTCCCCGACGTCAAGTTCGAGCACGCCACGGGCTACAAAACCGCGCCAAATATGCGCATTTATGACGCCAGCTTCTACCACGACACCTATATGGCGGGCGTGGTGGCCGGCAAGATGACCAAGACCAACACCTTGGGCTTTGTGGGCTCGTTCCCCATTCCCGAAGTGCTGCGCAATATCAACGCCTTCACCCTGGGCGCGCAAAGCGTGAACCCCAAGATCAAGACCAAGGTGGTGTGGGTGAGCACATGGTTTGATCCCCCCAAGGAAAGCGAAGCCGCACAAAGCCTGATCAACCAAGGCGCGGATGTGCTCTTGCAAAACACCGACTCCACCGCGGTGCTGCAAACGGCTGAAAAGAATGGCAAGTACGCCTTCGGCTGGGACAGCGACATGAGCACCTTTGGGCCCAAAGCCCACCTGGCTTCGGCGATCGCCAACTGGGGTCCCTATTACATCAAGGCGATCGAAGAGTTGAAGGCCGGCACCTGGAAGACCGAGCGCACCGTCTGGGGCGTGAAGGAAGGTTTGAACGACTTGATCAAGATTGCAGACGTGGTGCCAGAGGAGACCAAGAAAAAGGTCGAAACCATCAAGGCAGGCATCAAAGATGGCAGCTTTGAGGTCTTCACCGGTCCGATCATGGACAACACGGGCAAGGAGCGTTTGGCCAAGGACCAAAAGGCCGACCAAGCCTGGAAGGACAAGATCGACTTCTACGTCAAGGGCGTGGAAGGCAAGGTGCCGTCAGGCAAGTGAGGGTAAAGAAGCAGGTCAACTGCATCTGTCAACGCCGCCACGCGCATCACGCCTGGCGGCGTTTTTCTTGATGGAGCGAATGCGGTGAAAGAGCAAGATTGGTGGTGGCCGGTGGCCGTGGTGGGTGAAGAGCAGGCCGGACCGCAGCCCGTGGTCTTGCTGGGCGAAGCCTTGGTCTTGTGGGCCTCGGACGCTGGCCCGCCCTCGTTGTTGACCGACCGCTGTCCCCACCGAGGCACTCGACTCTCGCTGGGCAAGGTGCGCGGCGACACCTTGGAGTGCCCCTACCACGGCTGGCGCTTCAGCGGCGCGGGCCAGTGTTTGGCGGTCCCGGCTCAACCCGGATTCGTGCCACCGGCGTCTACGGCGGCGGCCTGTCACGGGCTCCAAGCGTCCCATGGCCTGTGGTGGGCCAGCTTGGGGGGCCGTGCTTTCCATCCATTGCCCGACCTTCAAGGTCTGCCCGCACGTCGACTGGTCTATGGGCCCTTTGATGTGGCCACCAGCGCGCCCCGTGCGGTGGAAAACTTTCTCGACACGTCGCATTTTGCTTTTGTGCATGAGGGTTGGTTGGGCGATGCGCAACACCCTGAGGTCCCGCCCTACGACGTGGTTCACACCGCCGATGGTCGCCCGGTGATCGAAAGCTATCAGGCATGGCAGCCCCGTGCTTCGGCCACCGCAGCAGGCGGGGCATGGGTGACCTACCGCTACGAAGTCCTCAGCCCTTTTGCGGCCTTGTTGACCAAGCGCGGCGATGGCGACGCACCGCAAGACAGTTATGTCGTGTGGGCCTGCCCGCAAACGCCGGAGTCTTGTCGCCTTTGGTTTGCTCAGTACACCACTGACACTCACACACCCGATGACGTCTTGCGCAATTTCCAGGTGGACATCTTCGGTCAAGATCAACCCGTGCTGGAATCTCAACAACCCAAGCGACTGCCGATTTCCGGGGGTGAAGCCATGGTGGCCGCCGACCGGCTCAGCGCCGCCTACCGGCGCTACTTGAAACAATGCGAAATCACCTTCGCCGTGTGTTGAGGCACGGCCCGGTCAGCCTGAAAGGATGCAAGCCATGACTCTGGACTTCAGCCGCATTCCGCGAGATCGACTGCCGGCGTTGCTGCGTGCCATGCCCAAAGCCGAACTGCATCTGCACATTGAGGGCTCCCTGGAGCCGGAGCTGATCTTCAAGCTTGCGCAGCGAAATGGGGTGGCCCTGCCTTACGCCAGCGTGGACGCGCTTCGCGCCGCCTATGCGTTCACCGACTTGCAAAGCTTTTTGGACATTTATTACGCCGGCGCCAGTGTGCTGATCAAGGAACAAGACTTCTTTGACATGGCTTGGGCCTATTTTGAACGCGCGGCTGCAGACCACGTGGTTCACGCCGAGATCTTTTTCGATCCTCAAACTCACACCGAGCGCGGTGTGGCCATGGCCACCGTCATTGAAGGGCTGGCGCATGCGTGTCACCGGGCCCATGCGGAATTTGGTATCTCGTCTCACCTCATCCTGTGCTTCTTGCGTCACCTGAGCGAAGAGGCCGCGTTTGACACGCTTGAGCAAGCGCTGCCCTATCGCAATCACTTTGTGGGGGTGGGGCTTGACAGCAGCGAGCGCGGTCACCCTCCCGAAAATTTCGCGCGCGTCTTTGCTCGGTGTCGTGAGTTGGGCCTGCTCACAGTGGCCCATGCCGGTGAAGAGGGTCCGCCGGCTTACATCGAAAGCGCGCTTGACGTGCTGCAGGTCAAACGCATTGATCATGGCGTGCGGTGCATGCAAAGCACGTCCCTCGTCAAGCGATTGGCCCACGAACGCATGCCTTTGACCGTGTGCCCGTTGTCCAACGTGAAGTTGTGCGTGTTCAAGACTTTGGCCGATCACAATCTGCCGGCTTTGCTTGACGCGGGGCTGTGCGCCACGATCAACAGCGATGATCCCGCGTATTTTGGGGGTTATATCAACGAGAACTTCGTGCAGACGTTCGCGGCATTGCCCACGCTGGGGGCCCGCCAGGCGTGGGAGCTGGCGATGAACAGCTTTGAAGCGAGTTTTGTGGATGAGGGTCAGCGCTCGCGTTGGTCCAAAAAACTGCACGAAGCCTTCATTGAGGCTTCCATAGGGTAATCTTCCGCCTCCAAACAGGGAGGCCTCATGTTCCAAACCATGATCGCGGGCAGCTTGCCCAAGCCGGGCTGGCTCGCGGAAACCCACAAACTGTGGCCCAAATGGCGTGCCGAGGGCGACGAGTTGGCGCAAGCCAAGCTGGACGCGACGCTCCTGTGGATCAAAGCCCAGGAGGACGCGGGCATGGATGTGATTGGCGACGGGGAGCAGTCTCGCCAACACTTTGTGCACGGCTTCTTGGAGCAGGTGGAGGGCATCGACTTTGAGCACAAGGTCGAAATGGGCATCCGCAATGACCGCTACAAAGCCATGGTGCCCCAGGTGGTGGCGCCTTTGCGCCTGAAGGGACGTGTCCATGCTCGCGAAGCCCGTTTCCTGCGGGCCCACACCCAGCACAAGACCAAGTTCACGTTGCCCGGGCCCATGACCATTGTCGACACGGTGGCCGACCGCTTTTATGGTGACCGCGTCAAGATGGCGATGGCGTTTGCAGAACTGCTCAACCAGGAGGCCCTGGCGCTTCAAGCCGACGGCATGGACGTCATTCAGTTTGATGAACCGGCTTTCAATGTGTACATGGCCGACGCGGCCGATTGGGGCGTCAAGGCGTTGGAGCGAGCGGCGCAAGGATTGACCTGCACCACGGCCGTTCACATCTGCTATGGCTATGGCATCCAGGCCAACATTGATTGGAAGAGCACACTCGGCCAAGAGTGGCGTCAGTACGAAAAGGTGTTTCCGGCACTTGCGGCCAGTTCCATCGACCAAGTGAGCTTGGAGTGCATTCACTCCCATGTGCCCCCGGAATTGATGGCACTGCTCAAAGGCAAAGACGTCATGGTGGGCGTCATCGATGTGGCGAGCGACAAAGTCGAAACACCTGAAGAGGTGGCCGACACCATTGCGCAGGCTTTGAAATACGTGCCGCGTGAGCGCTTGTTGGCCTGCACCAATTGCGGACTCGCGCCCATGAGTCGTGAAGTGGCTGAAGCCAAGTTGCAAGCCCTGGTGTCTGGGGCGGCATTGGCACGTCAACGTGCGGGTGTGAGCCCATGACCTTGGCGATCTCCTATGACGATGTGGCATCGGCGGCCCGAAGGCTCGAGGGCGTGGCCCATTGCACGCCGGTGCTGACCTCGCAAACGGTCAACGAGCGCACGGGTGCGCAGGTGTTCTTCAAAGCCGAGAACTTGCAGCGCATGGGCGCTTTCAAGTTTCGAGGGGCCTACAACGCGGTGTCTCAGCTGTCGCGCGATCAGCGCGCCCAAGGGGTGCTTGCGTTTTCATCGGGCAATCATGCCCAGGCCATGGCTTTGTCGGCACGCCTCCTGGGGGTGCCCAGCGTCATCCTGATGCCCAAAGACGCTCCGGCAGCCAAGGTGGCCGCGACTCGCGCCTATCAAGCAGGCATTCAGGGCAGCGAGGTGGTGCTCTTTGATCGCTACACCGAGGATCGTGAAGCCCTGAGCCATCGCTTGGCGCAAGAACGCGGTCTGACGCTGATACCGCCGTATGACCACCCCCACGTCATGGCGGGCCAAGGCACGGCCGCCAAGGAATTGATCGAGCAAGTGGCCACCATGCCCGGCGGTGGCGCTTTGGATGCCTTGCTGGTGTGTGTGGGCGGCGGGGGGTTGATTTCTGGCTGTGCCGTTGCGGCCAAGCACCTGCTCCCGCAGATCCAGGTCTGGGGTGTGGAGCCCGAGGCGGGCAACGACACCCAGCGCAGCCTGGCCGAAGGCCGCATCGTGCACATCGACACCCCCAAGACCATCGCCGATGGCGCGCAAACGCAGCACTCGGGGCAGCTCACCTTCCCCGTCATTCAGGCCTTGGTGTCGGGCATTGTCACGGTCAGCGACGAACAGCTGGTGCGCGCCATGCGCTTGTTTGCTGAGCGACTGAAAGTGGTGGTGGAGCCCACGGGCGCATTGGGGGCTGCGGCCCTGTTAGAACGCGTGGCCGGCCTGCCCGATTTGCGGGGCCGGCGCGTGGGCGTGATCCTTTCTGGCGGCAATGTGGATGTTGCGCGTTTCGCATCCTTGCTGGCCCAAACTGCTGACTAGGAGACTCTACAAATGACAACGGATACCCAGGCCCCTGCCACGACCGATGCCACGACCCGCCAGCGAGAGGCGGTCGACAAGTTGCTGGCCCGCCCTGCAGCCCGCAGCGAAGGCACCATCACATTCAGCGGCGTCCGTCACGACTACACCGTCACAGCGTCTTTCATGCCGGTCACTGCCGGCGGTCTGGCCGATGGGGGTGCGCCTGCCGAGGCCGCGGTGCTGACCACGGCCTATTTGAAAAAAGGGGTGACCCCTGGCGAGAGACCTTTGTGTTTTGCTTTCAATGGGGGGCCTGGGTCGGCGTCCATTTGGTTGCACTTGGGGGCTTTGAGCCCCAAACAGGTGGTCATCGGTGACGACGGTCACGCGCCAGCGCCTCCCTATGCGGTCGTGGACAACCCGCAGTCCTGGTTTGAACATTTCGATCTCGTCTTTATCGATCCACCGCACACAGGCTGGAGCCTGGCGGCCAGCGACGATGCGCGCAAAAAAATGCTCTCGGTCGATGGCGATGTGGATGCGTTGGTGGAGGTGATGCGGGTGTGGCTGACCCGGCACCAGCGCTGGGGCTCGCCCTTGTATTTGGCCGGTGAGAGCTATGGCACCACGCGGGGCGCCGCTCTGGCCGACAAGCTCCTCGGCGCGGGGGTGTCATTGGCCGGCTTGATCCTGGTGTCGTGCGCCATGGACTTGCAAACCATTGTGTTTGCCCACGGCAATGACCTGCCCTATGCGCTGTTCTTGCCCGCGTTTGCCAACACGGCGCAGTACCACGGTTTGCTCAAGGGCTCGATCGCGAAGTCGTCCGATGCTGCGCGTGCAGCCGCCGAAGAATTTGCCAATGGCGACTATTTGAAAGCCTTGCATGCGGGCGCGCGATTGGACTCGCGTGAACGCACGCGCGTGGCACGTCGTGTGGCGGAATTCACCGGGCTGTCTGCGGATTTGGTGGATCAGCACAACCTTCGCATCAGCGACCAGATTTATTTCTTTGAAGCCATGCGCTCGCAAGGCCGCATCGTGGGCCGATTGGAGTCACGGGTGACCGGCCCCATGGGGGCCAACCGCAGTCGCGATTGGGAATTCGACCCCGGCATCGACGCCATTGCGGGTCCGTACGGCATGGCCGCGCAAGCCTATTTCGGACAGACCTTGGGCCTGGACCTGGAGCACCGTTACCAAGCGCTGAATGGTGACGTCAACAAGGGCTGGAATTGGAACCGTGGCGAGGCCAAGGGCAATGGCTACACCAGCACCACGCCGGACCTGGCCCGCGCCATGCGACGCAGCCCGCACCTCAAGGTGCTGGTGGCCAGCGGCCGGTATGACCTGGGCACGCCCTACAGCGCCACCGATTGGTCATTGGCGCAATTGGACATTCCTGGTGATGTCCGCTCGCGTTTGACCCATCGGTACTACGACGCCGGCCACATGATGTATACGCGTAGTGCAGACCTGCGACAACTCAAGGCCGATCTGGCCGAGTGGTTGAAGACTTGAATCGTTCCAGGAGTGATTGAAGAATCCCGCGGCGCATTCACGCGTTAAGCGGGGTCTCTCACGTCGGCGATGACGCGGCTGCCAAAGTCAGCTCGCTCAAGGTAGGCCACGATCTTGGCGCCGGCCACTTGCGGGCTGTCGAGGCGGCCTTCACTTTTAAAGCTCGCAAAACGTGCGCCCTCGGGAAACTTGCCGCGATCGGCGCCTCGCAGTTGCACCTGCATGTCGGTGTCGATGATGCCTGGGGCCAAAGACACAATCTGGGCACCTCGGGGCTTTTGTGCCTCCTCCAGGGCCAGCGCCCGGCTGTAGTGGTCCATGCCGGCTTTGACGGCGCAATACACCACGCTGCCTGCCATGGCGTTGCGCCCCAGCCCCGACGAGATGCTCAACACCTTGCGAGGACCGTCAAAGCCCTCGCTGGCTTTCAAAAACGCTGCCGTCAAGACCAAGGGCGCTTCCAGGCTGGCGCGTGTCGCCGCACTGATCGCCGCAGGGTCCGCGTCGCTCAAAGGGCCGGGCTCGACCAACAAGGCGGCGTTGTGGATCAAGTTGAGGGCAGAAAAGCTGCCTGGAGAGCAGGCCGCCAACCACGCCTGCAAACACGCCGCGACGGGCACGGGGTCGGTCAAATCCACCGACCACTGCACCAGCTGCGAGGCATCTGTGCCCACCAGCGACGGGTTGGGCTTGCGCTGCAGCGTCAAGAGCCGATGGCCTTTGGCCAGCAGCACCTGGGCCACGCCCAGCCCCAGACCGCGGGAGGCGCCAGTGAGGATGGTCAATGGGGGAGCTGCGGGCGAGTGGGAGTGAGAAGCGGAGTTCATTGGCAAAGCATACCCGCTCAGCGCCGCAATTCAGAACGGGACCTCGCACTCGAAGGCCATGGGGGCGCCATGGGCGGGATGCGGGAACGCCACAGCGCTGGCGTGCAGGCACAGCCGGGGGTACATCGCGCGCACATCCTCAGGCGCATAGAGCGGATCGCCCAAGATGGGATGACCGATGGCCGCCAGGTGCACCCTGAGCTGATGGGACCGCCCGGTGATGGGCTCGAGCTCTAGTCGGCATGTCGACCCCTGTGAGGCCAAGAGGCGCCAGTGGGTGACCGAAGGCTTGCCATGAATCGGATCCACGATCTGTCGTGGCCGATTCGGCCAGTCAACGATCAGTGGCAGATCGACCGTGCCTGTCTGCATCGATGGTGTCCCAGCCGCCAGCGCGACATAGCGCTTTTGCACTTGGCGCTGTTCAAAGGCTCGACTGAGCGTGCGTTGCGCGTCGGCTCCGCGAGCAAAGATGAGCAACCCCGAAGTGTCCATGTCCAGGCGATGCACCACGCGCGCATCGGGCCACTGCGC
>RFSP01000072.1 GCA_009923895.1 Betaproteobacteria bacterium
TGACGACCAAAGGACGGTTTGCCGTCACCGCCATGATCGATTTGGCCCTGCGCTCGCACAGCGGCCCGGTGGCGCTCGCGGCCATCAGCCAGCGCCAGCAAATTTCGCTGTCCTACCTTGAGCAGTTGTTTGGCAAGCTGCGTCGCCACGAATTGGTGGAAAGCACCCGGGGCCCGGGCGGAGGCTACTCGCTGGGGCGAGCCATGGAGGAGATCTCGGTGGCCGACATCATTGTCGCCGTCGATGAGCCCATCGATGCCACGGGATGCGGGGGCAAGGAAAGCTGCATGGGCGAGGATGCGGGCAAGTGCATGACCCACGATCTTTGGTCCAGCCTGAACACCAAAATGATCGAGTTCCTGGACTCGATTTCCCTGAAAAAGCTGGTGGACGACCAGTTGGCCAAGGGCGTGAACATTGAAGGCGTGCCCATGCGCCGAGCGATTTCATCCCACCCAGTGGTCAAGCCCATCAAGGTGAACGCGCCCAATTCGGTGTTCGCGCTGGGGACCTCTTTGGTGAAGTGAGGCAATGGTCATGACCCCGCATTTCCCCATCTACATGGACTACGGTGCCACGACGCCGGTCGATCCTCGCGTCGTGGACGCCATGGTGCCTTGGCTCAAAGAGCACTTTGGCAACCCCGCTTCCCGCAGCCACGCCTGGGGCTGGGAGGCCGAAGAGGCCGTGGAGAAGGCGCGCGCCCAGGTGGCGGCCCTCATCGGTGCCGATCCCAGAGAAATAGTCTGGACCTCGGGTGCCACCGAGTCCAATAACCTGGCGCTCAAGGGGGCTGCGCACTTTTACAGCGCCAAAGGCAAACATTTGGTGACAGTCAAGACCGAGCACAAGGCGGTCTTGGACACCATGCGGGAGTTGGAGCGCCAGGGCTTTGAGGTGACTTACCTCGACGTCCAAGAAGACGGTCTTCTGGATCTGAACAAATTCAAAGACGCGCTGCGAGCCGACACCATCTTGGCCTCGGTGATGCTGGTCAACAACGAAATCGGCGTCATTCAAGACATTCCCGCCATCGGTGCGCTGTGCCGGGAGCGCGGCATCATTCTTCACGTCGATGCCGCCCAGGCCACGGGCAAGGTGACCATTGATCTGCAGCACTTGCCGGTGGACTTGTTGAGCCTGGCTTCCCACAAGACCTATGGTCCCAAGGGCATCGGTGCGCTGTACGTCCGCCGCAAGCCGCGTGTGCGCCTGGAGGCGCAAATGCACGGCGGCGGTCACGAGCGGGGCATGAGGTCGGGCACCTTGCCCACCCACCAATGTGTGGGCATGGGGGAGGCTTTCCGCCTCGCACGTGAAGAGATGGGCTCCGAGAGTGAGCGCATTCGCATGCTCCATACGCGCTTGCGCGCGGGCCTGCAATCCATCGATCAAGTGTTCATCAACGGACACCTCGAGCGCCGCGTGCCCCACAACCTCAACATTTCCTTCAACTTTGTCGAAGGCGAGTCGCTCATCATGGGGGTCAAGGGCTTGGCGGTGTCATCGGGCTCTGCGTGCACCTCCGCCAGTTTGGAGCCGAGTTATGTGCTGCGTGCCTTGGGGCGCAGCGATGAATTGGCCCACTCGAGTCTGCGCATCACCATCGGGCGATTCACGTCGGTGGAGGACATCGATTACGCCGTCAACACCCTCCAAGACAGGGTTGCGAAATTGCGCGAGTTGTCCCCGTTGTGGGAGATGTACCAAGACGGTGTGGACTTGAGCACGATCCAATGGTCGGCTCACTGAAAGTGACGTTAAAACGAAAGACGGAATATGGCTTACAGCGACAAGGTCATTGACCACTACGAAAATCCCCGCAATGTCGGGTCTTTTGAAAAAGGTGACGACAGTGTGGGCACCGGCATGGTGGGCGCACCTGCGTGTGGCGACGTCATGAAGCTGCAAATCAAGGTGGACCCCCAGTCGGGGCGCATCGAAGATGCCCGATTCAAGACCTATGGCTGCGGCTCTGCCATCGCCTCGAGTTCTCTGGTCACTGAGTGGGTCAAGGGCAAAACCCTGGACGAGGCCTTGACCATCAAGAACACACAGATCGCGCAAGAGTTGGCCTTGCCGCCGGTCAAGATCCACTGTTCGATCCTGGCAGAAGACGCCATCAAGGCCGCTGTTGAGGATTACAAGTCCAAACACTGACGTCCCATGGCCATCACATTGACCGAAGCCGCGGCTCGCCACGTGTCCCGCTACCTACAGCGGCGGGGCAAAGGCGTGGGTGTGCGCCTGGGCGTCAAAACCACCGGGTGCTCCGGTCTGGCTTACAAGCTGGAGTACGCCGACGACGTGGCGCCAGAAGACGTGATCTTTGAAACGCTGGGCGTCAAGGTGATGGTGGATCCCAAGAGCTTGCCCTACATCGATGGAACCGAGTTGGACTTTGTTCGCGAAGGCTTGAACGAAGGTTTCAAGTTTCACAACCCCCGGGAAAAGGATCGCTGCGGCTGCGGGGAATCTTTTCGGGTGTGATGAGCCTCTCGGCGTGCTCTCGTGGGGCTTTGCCGTAGGGCTTTGTTTTTGCCCATGATGCAGCCCCTACAGTGAGACCATGACCGAAGCGCTGTCCTTGGATGTGGATGATTTCCGCCTGTTCGGCATGGAGCCGAAATTTGCGGTGGATTTGCCGGCTTTGGACGCCCAATGGCGCCGCCTGCAGTCCGAGGTGCATCCCGACCGTTTTGTACAAAGCGACGACGCGTCAGCGAAATGGGCCATGCAGTGGTCCATGCGCATCAATCAAGGTTACCGCCGGCTGCGAGACCCGGTGTCCCGCGCGGCCTACTTGTGTGAGCTCCGGGGCGCCTCCATCGATCTCCAAGGAGGGGCTTCGGTGCCTGTGGACTTTCTGATGCAGCAAATGGAATGGCGCGAGGCGCTGTCCCAGGCTCGCACAGCCCAGGATGTGGAGTCTCTCGAGGCTGACGTCAAGTCAGCGGTGGCTCGTTGGGGCGAGCAACTGGCCCAGCAGTTGGACCATCACCCCGACCCGGGTGCTGGGGCGCGTGAAGCGGTTCAGACCGTGCAACGTCTCATGTTTTTGACCAAATTTCAGCAAGACATCGATCGCAAGATGGATGCGCTGCAGAGTTGATCGACGGTTTTCATGTCTCTCTTACAGATATCCGAGCCCGGGCAGTCTCCCGATCCCCATCAGCGCAGAGTGGCTGTGGGCATTGACCTGGGCACCACACATTCCCTGGTCGCGGCCGTGCGACATGGGGTGCCCGACTGTTTGCCCGACGCCCAAGGTCGAGTCATCTTGCCCTCGGTGGTGCGATACCTCCAAGGAGGAGGGCGCCAAATTGGCTTCGAGGCGCAGGCCCATCAGGCACAAGACGCCAGTCAAACCATTGTGTCGGTCAAACGGTTCATGGGGCGTTCTTTGGCCGACATTGCTGGCGTGGAGCGACTGCCTTACGACTGGATCGATCGCCCCGGCATGGTGTGGCTGAACACCCATCAAGGCCCCAAGTCTCCCGTGGAGGTGTCTGCAGAAATTTTGGCCACGCTGCGCCAGCGGGCCGAAGACACCTTTGACAGCGAACTCTTTGGCGCGGTGATCACGGTCCCCGCGTATTTTGACGACGCGCAGCGTCAGGCGACCAAAGACGCCGCCCAGCTGGCGGGCTTGAACGTGCTTCGTCTCATCAACGAACCCACAGCCGCTGCCGTGGCCTACGGCCTGGAAAATGGGCAAGAAGGGCTTTACGCCGTTTATGACCTGGGTGGTGGCACTTTTGACATGTCGTTGCTGCGCCTGTCACGGGGCGTTTTTGAGGTGGTGGCCACCGGCGGCGATGCCGCTTTGGGCGGCGATGACTTCGATGCAGCGCTGGCGCAATGGGCGCTGGATCAAACGGGCCGTGCGGCGGCATCGGCCAATGATCGGCGAGAGATTCAGGTCGCCGCGCGCGCCGCCAAAGAGGCCTTGAGTCTTGAAGATCAAGTCGTCTTGCACGCGCGACTGTCCTCTGGCGATTTGTCGTGCACGGTCCATCGCTCGACCTTTGATCAAATCACTCAAGCCCTGGTGGCTCGAACCCTGTCCGTGGTTCGGCGGGTGCTCAGAGACGCGAAGGTCGCGCCCCCGCAAGTGCAGGGTGTGGTCCTGGTGGGGGGGTCCACGCGCATGCCTGCAGTGCGCCGAGCGGTCCAAGAGGCCTTTGGTCGTGAGCCGCTGACCAACGTCAACCCTGACGAGGTGGTGGCATTGGGAGCGGCCATCCAGGCCAACGCCTTGGCGGGCAACGCGGCCGATGGTGAACTGCTGCTGTTGGACGTGGTGCCCCTGTCGTTGGGTTTGGAGACCATGGGCGGTGTGGTGGAGCGCATTGTCGAGCGCAACAGCACCCTACCGGTGGCCAAAGCGCAGGACTTCACCACCTACCAAGACGGGCAAACCGCTCTGGCTGTTCATGTGGTGCAGGGCGAGCGCGATTTGGTGGCCGACTGCCGCAGCTTGGCTCGATTTGAGTTGAGGGGCATCCCACCCATGGTGGCCGGGGCCGCGCGAATCCGCGTGACCTTTCAGGTGGATGCCGATGGCTTGCTCAGTGTGCAAGCCAAAGAGATGACCAGTGGGGTAGAGGCGTCGGTCACGGTCAAGCCCAGCTATGGACTGGCAGACGACGAAGTGGCGCGAATGCTCCAAGAAGGATTCGCTCACGCCGATGCCGACATGCAAGCGCGCCGATTGCACGAAGCGCGCGTCGAAGCCCAGCGCATGGTGTTGGCCACGCATTCGGCGCTGAGTGCCGACGGTGATTTGTTGACCGATGATGAGCGCAAGGCCATGGAAGCGCTGATCCACGAAGTTCAGAAAGCAGCGCAGGGCGATGACCCACAGGTCATGGACGATGCGGTGCAAGCCCTGGCACAAGGGACCGAGAGTTTTGCGGCAGCCCGCATGAACCGAGGCATTCGTTCGGCCTTGGCGGGTCGACGCATTGAGGAGATTTGACGCGCATGCCGACCATTCGCATTCTTCCGCATCAGGAGTATTGCCCGCAAGGCGACTCCATCCAGGCCGAGCGTGGCACTTCGGTGTGCGAAGCCCTGCTGGAAAACGGCATCGCCATTGAGCACGCTTGTGAAATGAGCTGCGCGTGCACCACTTGCCACGTGATCGTTCGCGAGGGATACGCGTCTTTGGGTGAGCCCGATGAATCCGAAGAAGATCTCTTGGACCGGGCCTGGGGTTTGACCCCCACTTCCCGACTGTCTTGTCAGGCCATCTTGGGAGATCAAGACGTGACCATCGAGATCCCCAAGTATTCAATCAATCACGCTCGCGAGAATCACTGAGTCGCAGGGGAGTCTTGAGGTGCTGGTGTTGGGCGTCGAATCCTCCTGTGACGAGACTGGCGTGGCGCTGGTGGAGGTGCCGCAGTTGGGGACCCCCCGTCTGCTGGCGCATGCCCTGCACACTCAGGTGCAGATGCATGCGGACTATGGCGGCGTGGTGCCCGAGCTCGCATCGCGCGATCACATCCGACGCGTGGTGCCCTTGACCCGTGCCGTTCTGCGAGACAGCCAACGATCCCTGTCGGATGTGGACGTGGTGGCGTTCACCCAAGGGCCCGGTCTGGCGGGCGCCCTGTTGGTGGGTGCCGGTTATGCCGCCGCACTGGCCACGGCCTTGAACAAGCCCTGGATGGGCATTCACCACCTCGAAGGCCACCTGCTGTCGCCTTTCCTTTCCTCAGATCCTCCGGCATTCCCCTTTGTGGCTCTTCTGGTCTCTGGGGGACACACCCAACTCATGCATGTGCGTGACGTGGGCGACTATGAGTTGCTGGGCGAGACGGTGGATGACGCAGCCGGCGAAGCTTTTGACAAGTGCGCCAAGCTCTTGGGCTTGCCTTACCCGGGCGGTGCGGCCCTGTCATTGCTGGCTCAAGACGGCGATCTCCGCGCCTTTGCATTGCCAAGGCCGCTCTTGCACAGCGGAGACCTGGACTTTTCTTTCGCCGGCCTCAAGACGGCCGTCATGAATCAGTGGCGCAAGTTGGGTCCCGATCCTTCCCCACAAGCCCGTGCGAATCTAGCGGCGAGTGCGCAGGCGGCGATCGTGGAAGTGCTGGTGGCCAAGTCGCTGCAAGCGCTCAAAGTCACGGGCCTGCAACGTTTGGTGGTGGCCGGTGGGGTCGGCGCCAATGGGCCATTGCGGGCCCAACTCAATGCCCAAGCCCAAAAGCGAGGCCACCGGGTGCACTACCCCGAGCTGTCTTTGTGCAGCGACAACGGTGCCATGATTGCCTTGGCAGGTGCCATGCGGTTGCAGCGTGGGTGTGTGCCTCAGGCGGGTCCGGGCTGTTTTGAGGTGTTGCCGCGTTGGCCCTTGGCCTCCTCCACTGTCGTCAACCCATCCGGCCAGGAAGTGCAACCATGAGACACGCCATCGCCCATCTTCAAGGCTCCAAGATCAGAGAAGTGGCCAACGCGGGTTTGGGTCGGCCCGATGTGCTTGCGTTCTGGTTTGGCGAAAGCGATGAGGTCACCCCTGCGGCGATCCGGCAAGAGGCCAAGACATCCCTCGGTCGTGGCGAAACTTTCTACAGCCACAACCTGGGCATTGCCGAATTGCGACAAGCGCTGGCCGACTACACCTCGTCGCTGCATCGGCCTGTTGCCATGGACCGCATCGTCGTGACCTCTTCCGGAGTGTCAGGGCTGATGTTGGCGGCGCAACTGCTGTTGGATCCTGGCGACGAGGTGGTGGCGGTGACACCGGTGTGGCCCAACCTCACGGCGCAACCCCAAATTTTGGGGGCCCAGGTGGTGCGCCTGCCTTTGTCGGCCCGCGAAGGCGTGTGGTCTTTGGACTTGGATTTGTTGCGCCAGAAGGTGACTTCAGCCACCAAAGTCCTCCTGGTCAATGCCCCCAACAACCCCACGGGGTGGACATTGTCCACATCGCAGCAGCGTGCCATGCTTGACCACTGCCGCCAGACGGGCACCTGGATCGTGGCCGATGAAGTCTACGAGCGGCTTTACTTTGGTGAAGGGGTTGCCGCCCCCAGCTTCTTGGATGTGGCCGATCCGGCCGACCGGGTCATCGTCATTCACAGCTTCTCCAAGAGTTTTCTGATGACCGGGTGGCGATTGGGCTGGATGGTGGTCCCTGAAGACGTGGTCGACCCTCTGGGCAAGCTGACCGAGTTCAACACGTCCTGCGCGCCCGTGTTTGTTCAGCGGGCAGGGGTGCTGGCCGTGCAGCAATCCTCGGTCACTGTGCCCCCGCTTCGCGAGCACATGAGGGCGTGTGCCGATCGCCTGGTGCGGGGTTTGAAGAGCCTGCCCGGTGTGGAGGTGGCCCAGCCCATGGGCGGCATGTATGCCTTCTTGCGGGTGCCAGGGCGGGACGATTCATTGGCTTTTGCCAAGCACTTGGTCACTGCACACGGTTTGGGTCTGGCGCCGGGAGCGGCCTTTGGGCCGGAAGGCGAGGGCTGGTTGCGTTGGTGTTTTGCGTCAAAAGACCTCGCCCGGCTGGATTTGGGCGTTCAGAGGCTGGCCGCTGCGCTGAAGTGACTCTGGTACAATTGGCGGGTTTGCCAGGTTTGACCTGGCTTCATTGGGCACGGCGCGGGTCGGTTTCACCTGCGTTCGCAAGTTGAATCGGAAACCGTCTTGGCATCCTCCTGGAGGATTGTCGTGGTCGGTTTCCATGTTTGAGGAAATCTTCCATGACCATGACCACCACCCAAAAGGCCGACATCATCAAGGCCAATGCCCGCGGCGCTGCTGACACGGGATCCCCCGAAGTTCAAGTGGCCCTGTTGACCGCGCGCATTAACGAACTCACCCCCCATTTCAAGACGCACGCCAAAGACCACCATGGCCGTCGCGGTCTCTTGAAGATGGTCAATCAACGCAAGCGTCTGCTGTCGTACCTGAAAGACAAAGACGCCGATCGCTACACCGCGCTCATCCAAAAGTTGGGTCTGCGCAAGTAACAGGGCCCTCGCGGTCATTGAGAATCAAAGTCAGGCGGCCGCCCACGGGATGTCGCCTGACTTTTCGGAGACTTCCAAGCACGAGCAACTGCTGTGTCATTCCAAAGCGACTGCGGTCCAACGCCACCCCGCGCTGTCCTTCAGTTCCTCTGGAATGGCATTGTTGATTCGGCTTCTCGTCTCCAGCCTTTGGGGTGCAGGGCGTCTTTGCACCTCACGATGACGAAAGACAATCTATGAGCATGTTCAACAAAGTCACCAAAACTTTCCAGTGGGGCTCCCACACCGTTCGCATGGAGACGGGCGAAATTGCTCGCCAATCCACGGGCGCGGTGTTGGTCGACATAGAAGGCACCGTGGTGCTGGCCACCGTCGTGGCGGCCAAAAATGCCAAACCCGGACAGGACTTCTTCCCCCTCACGGTGGACTACATCGAGAAGACCTATGCCGCAGGCAAGATCCCCGGCAGCTTTTTCAAGCGCGAGGGACGTCCAAGCGAACTCGAAACCCTCACGAGCCGCCTCATTGATCGGCCCATTCGCCCGCTGTTCCCGGACGGCTTCTTCAACGAAGTGCAGGTGGTGGTACACGTCCTGAGCCTGAACCCCGAAGTCCAGGCCGACA
>RFSP01000073.1 GCA_009923895.1 Betaproteobacteria bacterium
CCCGCGGCGGGCCAATGCAGCGCCATTTCATGGCATTCAACAAGGACGGGTCGGCAACGCGTGTGTTCTTGGCCAAGGCGATCTCCTGCTTGTCCTGGTTTTAACCTTGCGGTTTCAACCCATTTTAGGGGCAGCCCTGATCGGGCACAACTCAAGCGGTGGGGCTTTGGTGATACCCCGTCACTCGCTCGACTTCGTTCTTGGAACCCAGCATGACGCTGACGCGCTGATGCAGTTTTTCGGGCTGGATGTCCATGATGCGTTGCTGGCCGTTGGTGGCCATGCCGCCGGCCTGCTCCACGATAAAGGCCATGGGGTTGGCTTCGTACATCAGACGCAGCTTGCCGGCCTTGTCGGGCTCGCGCTTGTCCCAGGGGTACATAAAGATGCCGCCTCGCGTGAGGATGCGGTGCACATCGGCCACCATGCTGGCCACCCAACGCATGTTGAAGTCTTTGCCCCGAGGGCCTTCTTTGCCCGCCAAGCATTCGTCGATGTAGCGTTTCACAGGCGGCGCCCAGTGGCGCACATTGCTCATGTTGATGGCAAATTCTTTGGTGTCATGAGGAATCTGCACGTCCTCTTGAATCAGGGTCCATGAGCCTTGCTCGCGGTCCAGCGTGAACATGGCCACGCCGTCGCCTACCGTCAGCACCAAGGTGGTTTGGGGGCCGTAGATGCAATAGCCCGCTGCGGCCTGCTGTTTGCCCGGTTGCAAAAAGTCCTCTTCGCTCACGCCGCGAGAATGGCCCACTTTGCGCAGCACCGAGAAGATGGTGCCGATGCTCACGTTGACGTCGATGTTGGACGAACCGTCCAGCGGGTCAAACAAGAGCAGGTACTCGCCCTGGGGGTAGCGGTGAGGCACCACGTGGATGGAGTCCATCTCCTCGCTGGCCATGGCCGCCAAGTGGCCGCCCCATTCGTTGGCCTCGATCAATACCTCATTGCTGATGACGTCGAGCTTTTTTTGTACTTCGCCTTGCACGTTCTCAGAGCCCGCCGTGCCCAGCACGTCGCCCAGGGCCCCTTTGTTCACCGAGATGGAAATGCGTTTGCAGGCGCGCGCCACCACTTCAATGAGCAAGCGAAGCTGGGCCGGGATGTGGCCATGCTGGCGCTGCTTTTCCACCAGGTATCGGGTCAGACTGATGCTGGAAGCCATGGTGATACTCCTTTTGACTTACTCCTGCAGACTGCGCGTGACGATTTCTCGCGTGTCCGCGCTGAGCTTGGGTGCGGACGCGACCCTGGCAATGGCCTCGCGCGCCGCTTCTCGCCAAGGCGTGGCCAGCTGGCGCCAACGGTCCAAGGCACGCGACAGGCGAGCGGCCAGCGCAGGGTTGGATGCGTCCAGCTCCAACACCCGGTCGGCCCAAAATACGTAGCCCGCGGCATCGCTGCGGTGGAATGCCGCCGGGTTTTGCATGCACAACCCGAACAAAAGGCTGCGGGCCCGGTTGGGGTTGCGCAAATTGAAGTCTGGGTGCTGCATGAGCGTTTTGACGCGTTGGAAGGTGCTGCCCGCCGTGTCGCCCAGGGGTTCTGGCGCGGCGGCTTGCAGCGCGAACCATTTGTCCAGCACCAAGGGCTCATGCCGATACAGCGCGTGGAAGTGCTCCAGCGCAAGGCCACTCAAGGCGGCGTGCGAGGTGATGAGTGCCTGCAAAGCGGCCAAGCGCTCGGTCATGTTGTTTGCATCTTTGACGCGCTGATAGGCCCGTCCTGGCCAGACCTCATTGCCGGTGTGGGCCGCGTGCACACACAGCATTTGCAGGGCCAGTCCGCTCAGCGCCCGCCGTCCGGCTTGACGCACACCAGGGTCGTAGCCCTCGCGCACCTGGTGGGCCTCAAAGGCCCAGACCCAGTCATCATGCAACGCACTGGCCATGTCACGGCGCAGGGTCTCACGCACAGCATGGATGCGCTGGGGGTCGATGCTGCGCACTTGCTCGGCGACATAACCTTCGGAGGGCAGGGTGAGTGCCAATTCCTTGAACGAGGCATCGAGGGTGGGGTGCCGCAGGACCGCGCGCAGTGCCTGGGCCAAAGCGTCGTCCAGCAGGGGCGCTTCAAAGGGGGCTTGCGACTCCAGCACCCGCAGCATGCGCGACAGCAGCAGTCGCTGGGACGCTTCCCAGCGGTTGAACGCGTCGCTGTCATGGGCGAGCAGGGTCAACAGGTCTTCGTCCTGCAGACCGTCGCGCAGCATCACAGGGGCGCTAAAGCCCCGCAGCAAAGACGGCACCACATCGCCAGTGATGCCGGTGAAGACGACGCAAGGCGTGCCCGCCTGGGCATACCAGCGCTTGAACACTTCCAAGTGGGTGGCCAGCGCACTGCCGGGGTTGGCATCGGCAATCGCTTGCGCAAAATCGTCGCAGGTCACAGCCTGACCATCATGGCGCTGAAAGTACAACGTCATGCCGCGCGCAAAACCCTCACGACCCACGAGGGTGTGCATCATGCGCACCACTTCCGCACCCTTTTCGTAGACCGTGGCGGTGTAGAAGTTGTCAATGGCTGCGTAATGCTCGGGGCGCACCGGGTGGGCCATGGGGCCTGCGTCTTCGGGGAATTGCGCGGCGCGCAACGCCCTCACGTCTTCAATGCGCTTGACCGCCCGGGCCGACGCGTCGCCGGCCATGTCCATGCTGAATTCCTGGTCGCGAAAGACCGTGAGGCCTTCTTTGAGCGACAGCTGAAACCAATCGCGGCAGGTGATGCGGTTGCCGGTCCAGTTGTGGAAATACTCGTGGGCCACCACGCTTTCAATGCCGGCGTAGTCCATGTCGGTGGCCGTGGCAGGGCTGGCCAGCACAAACTTGGTGTTGAACAGGTTCAGCCCCTTGTTCTCCATGGCCCCCATGTTGAAGTCTTCGACCGCCACAATCATGAAGCGGTCCAGGTCCAGCGGCAGGCCAAAGCGGACTTCATCCCAGACCACGGAGGCCACCAGCGAGCGCATGGCGTGTTCGGTCTTGTCCAAGTCCCCCGGTTTGACCCACACCTGCAGCAGGTGTTCTTTGCCGGAGCGCGACACAATGCGCTGCTCTCGGGACACCAGGTGGGCGGCCACCAGCGCAAACAGATAACTGGGCTTGGGAAACGGGTCGTGCCATTTGGCGAAGTGGCGGCCATTGTCGAGTTCGCCTTCTTCGACAAGGTTGCCGTTGGACAGCAGCACCGGGAACTTGGCTTTGTCGGCTCGCAGCGTCACGCTGAAAGTGGCCATGACATCGGGGCGATCCAAAAAGAAGGTGATGCGCCGAAAGCCCTCGGCCTCGCACTGGGTGAACAGGCCGCTGCCGCTGGCATAGAGGCCCGAGAGCTCGGTGTTCTTGTCGGGTGCGCAGGTGTTGCGTATCTCGAGCGTGAATTGCTCACCTGCGGGAGGGTTGTCAATGACCAAAAAGCCGTCTTCATGGCGGAAGGACACGCTGTCTGATCCGGACATCACGCGCAACAGGTTCAGTCCTTCGCCGTGGAGCTTCAGAGCTTGCCCCGGTTCCGCATCTGGGTTGCGTTGCAAGCTCAGACGGCTGGCGACGATCGTTTTGGCGGCGTCCAAATCAAAGGTCAGATCGACATGGCGGATCCAATAGGCCGGCGGGGCATAGTCGGCACGGTGGACAACGACAGAGGAGGCTCCTTCGAGCATGGTGGGGTCTCCGGGTAACGGGGTGAAAGAGGACGTCACAGCCCTTGCTTCAGGCTGGCTTCAATGAAGGGATCCAAATCGCCGTCGAGCACTTTTTGGGTGTTGCTGATTTCCACCCCAGTTCGCAGGTCTTTGATGCGGCTTTGATCCAGAACGTAGGAGCGGATTTGATGACCCCAGCCCACGTCGGTCTTGGAATCTTCGAGCTTTTGTTGCGCTTCCATTTGCTTGCGCATTTCGTGCTCATACAAGCGGCTGCGCAACATGGCCCAAGCCTCGTCGCGATTGCGGTGCTGTGAACGGTCGTTCTGGCACTGCACCACGATGCCTGTGGGCATGTGGGTGATGCGCACGGCCGAGTCGGTCTTGTTGATGTGCTGTCCGCCTGCACCGCTGGCACGGAAGGTGTCGATGCGCACATCGGCCGGGTTGATTTCAATTTCAATTGAGTCGTCAACCTCGGGGTAGACAAACAGGCTGGCAAAGCTGGTGTGCCGTCCGCCTGCGCTGTCAAAGGGGCTCTTGCGTACCAAGCGGTGCACACCGGTTTCGGTGCGCAGATGGCCAAAGGCGTAATCGCCCTCCACCTTGAGCGAGGCACTGCGGATGCCTGCCACGTCGCCCTCGGTCTCCTCGAGCACCTCGGCCTTGAACCCTTTGCGCTCGCAATACTTGAGGTACTGACGCAGCAGCATTTGCGCCCAGTCGCAAGCTTCGGTGCCGCCGGCGCCCGCCTGGATGTCGATGAAGCAACTGCCAGGGTCGGCCGGGTTGTTGAACATTCGGCGGAATTCCAGCTGTTCAACCGTCTCGCGCAGCGTGTTCGCTTCGTCACGGATGGCCGCCAACCCATCGAAGTCCTGGTCGGCCTTCGACATTTCATACAGCTCGGTGTTGTCGTCGAGGTTGCGGGTGAGGTGGTCGATGGTCTCGACCACCGTTTCCAGCGACTTCTTTTCTCGCCCCAGCTCTTGCGCCCGTTTGGGCTCGTTCCAGACGCTGGGATTTTCGAGGGCGGCGTTGACTTCGTTCAATCGCAGGGCTTTGCGATCGTAGTCAAAGATACCCCCGGAGCTGCTCGGTTCGCGCCTTGAGATCGGCAAGCAGCGTGCCGATGGCGTTGATGTCTTCGTTGTCCATGGCGGGATTTTCTCATGGAGTGGCAGACCAGCTCAGCGCCCCAAAAAATCCATCAACAACGCCGCCAGAGCCTGCGGCTGGTCATGATGGATCATGTGCCCGCTGGGGCCCAACGTGTGCTGTTCCACCTGGGGCACATGGGCCAAGCGCTCTTGAAACTCTTGCAGCGTGTAGCGCCCTTTCCACCACGTGTCGGTATCGGTCTGGTCGCCTTGCACCCACAGCAGCGGCGCGGTGATGCGTTGCCACAGGGCCAGGTGTTCGTCCACGCGGTACAGCACGGGGTTGACGCGCTTGTGGGCGGGGTCGCCCTGAATTTCCCAGCGGCCTTGAGCCGTGGGGCGGGCCCAGTGGGGCGCCAGCCAGTCGGCCTTGTCGGGGGTGAGCAAGGGGTTGTTTTTGCGCAGGCGAGCGGCGACGGCGTTCAAGTCGGGGTAGTCATTGAATGACTGCGGCTGTTTGAGCTCGGCCAGCCATTGCGCCAGCCGCCCGGGCGCCATGGCGCCCACGGTTTTGGGCATGCCAAAGCCTTCAAGGTTGATGAGGCGGCGAATGCGCTCGGGCCTCGCACCCGCATAACCCATGACCACATTGCCTCCCATGCTGTGCCCCAGCAGGTCGACGGGATGGTCGGGGCTGTAGTGGTCCAGCAGCGCGTCCAAATCGGCGTAGTAGTCTTGAAACCAATAGCAGTCGGTGGGCGGACTCTCGGTCTTGCCAAAGCCGCGCCAATCAGGCGCCACGATGAAGCGCTCCATGCCCTGGTCTTGCTCAGACAAGGCATCCACCACAAATTGGAACGAGGCGCCCACGTCCATCCACCCATGCAGCAAGACCAGCACCGGGCGTTGCGCTGATGCCGCCGATGGGTCGCCCCACTCGTGCACGTGGTACCGAAGTCCGCGCACCGGTACGAAAGCCGAACGCGATGGCCGCAACGCCCTGTAGGGGGACCGAGTGGATTCAGACGGGTTCATGCCTGCATTGTCGCGGACGTCGCGGCGTGCCGCACAATGGGCGCATGAATGCACCTTTTCAACTCCGCGCCGCCCGTGAGGGCGACTTGCCGGCCATCGTGGGTTTGATCCGCGAATTGGCTGAGTTTGAACAGCTGGCCCATTTGGTCGTCGTGACGCCCGAGTCGCTCAAGCCGCACCTTTTTGGCACCAAGCCCGCTGCCGAGGCAGTGGTGGCCGAGTCGCCGGTGGACGGCCAGGCCACCGTGGTGGCTTTTGCTCTGTTCTTCACCAACTTTTCGACCTTCCTGGGCCGCCCGGGCCTGTACCTTGAAGATCTGTATGTGCAGCCCCAACACCGGGGCCGAGGTTTGGGCAAGGCCTTGCTGCAGCACCTGGGGGCGTTGGCGGTGGAGCGCGGATGCGGTCGGTTTGAGTGGAGCGTGCTGGACTGGAATGAAAACGCCATCCGCTTTTATGAAAAGATGGGGGCCACCGTCATGCCCGATTGGCGCATTTGCCGCGTGACCGGCCCGGCATTGGACGCATTTTCAAAGCCTTGACCTTGCTCGAAGGAGTTCGCCATGGCCCGCCCAAGTCAAGATCGTTATGCCACGTTGCATGGGGATTTTCGATGGAAGGTCCCTGAGCGTTTCAACATCGCCGAGGTCTGTTGCGCCCGCTGGGCCCGAACGACCCCCGATGCGGTGGCCATCCACTGGGCCCATGAAGACGGCCGACGGGCCACTTACACCTACCAGGAGTTGCAGCGCGCGGCCAACCAACTCTCCCACGCCTTGCGCCGCTTGGGCGTGACGCGCGGTGACCGCGTGGCCATCGTCATGCCCCAGCGCTTTGAAACCGCCGTGGCCCACATGGCGGTGTATCAACTGGGCGCCGTGGCCATGCCGCTGTCCATGCTTTTTGGCCCTGAGGCGCTCGAATACCGTTTGCAAAACAGCGAGACCCGGGTGGCGCTGGTGGATGAAAGCGCCATGGACAACGTGCTGCAGGCCCGCGCCGCAGTGCCGTGCCTGAAGACCGTGATGGCCGTGGGCCAGGCCGAGGGGCGTGGCGACATCGACTGGACCGCCGCATTGGCCGCTGAGCGCGCCACCTTCACGGCCGTGTCGACCCACGCCGAAGAAGCAGCGGTGCTCATTTACACCAGTGGCACCACAGGGCCACCCAAGGGTGCGCTCATTCCCCATCGCGCACTCATTGGCAACCTGACGGGTTTTGTGTGCAGCCAAAACTGGTACCCCCAGGACGACGCTGTGTTTTGGTCGCCCGCCGATTGGGCCTGGACCGGCGGCTTGATGGATGCGCTCTTGCCCACGTTGTATTTCGGCCGCGAGATCGTGGCTTTTCAAGGGCGGTTTGCACCGGACCGTGCTTTTGAGTTGATGCAGCGCTACCGTGTGACGCACAGCTTTCTCTTCCCCACAGCGC
Organism: Betaproteobacteria bacterium; assembly: GCA_009923895.1. GTDB lineage: Bacteria > Pseudomonadota > Gammaproteobacteria > Burkholderiales > Burkholderiaceae_C > Rubrivivax. The sequence continues at coordinate 7,210 of RFSP01000073.1, forward strand.
TCAAGGCCATGATGAAGGCCATGCCCACGCCGCGCTCTCAGTACAAGCTGCGATTACGCGCCATCATGAGCGCGGGAGAAGCAGTGGGTGATGCGGTGTTCGCCTATTGTCGTGACCGCTTGGGCGTGACGGTGAATGAAATGTTCGGTCAGACCGAAATCAATTACATCGTGGGCAATTGCACGCGCTCGGTGGATGTGCATGGCCGCGTGGCACCGGGCTGGCCCGCCAAGCCGGGCAGCATGGGGCGGCCCTATCCGGGGCACCGGGTGGCGGTGATCGATGAGCACGGTCAAGAGTGCCCGCGTGGCACTCCGGGCGATGTGGCCGTGCATCGGCTCGACATCCACGGTCACCCCGATCCGGTCTTCTTTTTGGGGTATTGGCGCAACGAGGCAGCGACACAGGCCAAGTACACCGGCGACCCGCAAAACAGCTGGTGCCGCACGGGCGACATGGCGGTGATGGACGACGACGGTTACCTCTGGTACCAGGGGCGCAGCGACGACATGTTCAAGGCCGCAGGCTACCGCATCGGGCCGAGCGAAGTGGAGAACTGCCTGGTCAAACACCCGGCGGTGGCCAATGCCGCCGTGGTGCCCAAGCCCGACGCGCAGCGCGGCGCCGTCGTCAAAGCCTATGTGGTGCTGGCCCCCGGCCATGTGGGAGATGCGGCCTTGGTGGAGTCCATCCAGCAACACGTGCGCGGCAAACTGGCGCCCTACGAGTACCCCAAGGAAATCGAGTTCATTGACGCTTTGCCCATGACCACCACCGGCAAGGTGCAGCGGCGGGTGTTGAGGTTGCAGGAAGAGCAGCGGGCGCAGGGCAGGATGCAGAGCGCCTGAAGATTGCCACGGCGCCGCGCGCCTCGCAATGACGGCGCCTGAAGATTGCCGCGGCGCTGCGCGCCTCGCAATGACGGTGACAGAGGACTGCTTCGGCGCTGCGCCTCGCAATGACGTCATTGCG
>RFSP01000074.1 GCA_009923895.1 Betaproteobacteria bacterium
ACGCGCTTGAGGTCCGACTCCAGGCTGTGGGCCACCCGCTCCAAGTCAAATGCCCCCACCGCCGGATTCTTGCTGTACAGCGTCAAAGTGACGATGGGCACATCGTCAATGCCTTTGGGCTTGATGATGGGATCCAACACGCCCAAGCCTTTGGGCAACCAATCGGCGTTGGCCTGAATGGTGTCGTGCAGGCGAACGAGCGCTTCTGTCCGAGGCACCCCGACCTTGAATTGCACCGTGATCACCGCCAGACCGGGTCGCGAGACTGACATCACATGCTCAATGCCCGAAATCTGGGCCAGGACCTGCTCGGCGGGCCCCGCCACCATGTGCTCGACGTCTTTGACCGACGCTCCAGGAAAAGGAATGAGCACGTTGGCCATGGTGACGTTGATTTGCGGCTCTTCTTCGCGCGGCGTGACCACCACGGCAAAAACACCCAGCAAGAACGCCACCAAGGCCAGCAAGGGGGTGATTTGGGCTTTCTGAAAAAACGCCGCGATGCGGCCGGACGCGCCCAAGGCGCCTGGGACCAAAGAAGGCTCAGTCATGGTCATGCCCCTTTGCTCATCGAGCCGCCGCAGCCACCTGGGGCTCCAGAGCCACCTTGTCGCCGGGGGTCAGGCCTGACAAGATTTCCACCTGCGGCCCTTCGCTGCGTCCGAGCCTGACTTGGCGCAACAAGGCTTTGCCATCAGCTGCCAGCACATACACCCCCGAGACTTCGGCACGCCGTACCACGGCCGTGGCCGGTATCCAGATCCGCGCGTCCGTGGCATGGGTGGAGGATGCAGTGGTCGGCAAAGGCAACCACACCCGCGCGAACATGCCCGGACTCACACCTTGCAGTCCGGCGGGCAATTCCGCTCGAATTTGCATGGTCAAGGTGGTGGGGTCCACGGTGGGCAACCGCTGCACACGCACCGGTGCCACCCAAGGGCCGGGCGACATCAAGCCCGGTACTTCAAGGCGCAGCTTCGCCAGATCGGGGTGCATGGCCACGGTTTGCGCCACAGCGGCCGTGACCCTCAGGGCACCCGGCTCGTACACCGTAAAAAGAGGCCGTCCTGGCATGGCCATGTCCCCCAACTGCACAGGAACGTCGGCGATCACGCCGCTAAATGGTGCCTTCACCACGTAAAAGCCGCTTTGTGTGCGTGCGGCACCGGCCTGTGCCAGTTGGGCGTTGGCTTGAGCGGCGGTGGCTTTGAATTCAGACTCTGCGCGGTCCAAGGCCGCCCGGCTGATGAACTGCTGGGCATAAAGCTGCCGTTGACGGTCCCAATCCCGCGAGGCCAGCTCCAGCGTGGCTTTGGCTGCTGCCGCTTGAGCGTCGCTGGCGGTGGCCGCTTGTTCGGCAGCGCGTGCGTCGATGCGCGCCAAGACCTGCCCTGCAGCCACCCGGTCGCCCACCTTGACGGACAGTGACACGATGTTGCCCGCCACCTGGGCCGCAACCACCGCCTGGCGGACGGCCTCCACCACGCCATCAAAGCCAGCCGCGGACGCTTGGGTGGTGGGGGCCACCGTCAAGGTCTTGAGCTCTACCGCAGGCGCGGCTGCCGCCTGCACAGACGGCAGGAGGGCCACAGACCCGCCGAGGCACCCCAACAAGGCCAAGACCGGCGGATAAAAGGAGGAAAGGCGAGGCATCTGCATGTCGTTTGGGGAGAAAAGTGAATGGGCGTTCTCAACGAAGGATTTATAATTATTTGCGCATATAGCTAATTAGTCAAGTACAATCTTTCGCAATCTCACATCCAGCTCAAGAATTTGGTGCACCATGGAGACTTCGTCTCACACATCGGCTTGCGTACGCATGAAAGGTCTTCCCGACGACGCTCTGGTTCAGGTGGCTGCCTACTTTCAGGCCTTGGCGGAGCCCACCCGTTTGAGATTGCTCAATTTGTTGCGCGAGCAGGAGCGCAGCGTGGGGGAGTTGGCCAGCCTGACCGGATTCAGCGCGGCCAACGTGTCACGCCACTTGACCCTGTTGACTCAGCATGGCTTGGTGCGCAGGCAGGCGCGAGGCAACAGCGCGATCTATCAGATCGCCGACCCCTCCATCTACGCGCTGTGTGACCTCGTGTGCGGCAACATCGCCCGCCGCTTGGATCGGCTGGCCGAAGAACGCGCCGTGTTTGGCGGCTCTTAAGTGCCCCACTCCTGGCTGTCTAGCCCCTGGAGCGCGCGCGGCGGCACCCGGGCGGCCGTGGCCTGCTCCCAGGCATAAGCCAGGTTGAGCACCCGGTCGTCGTGCCAAGCCAAGGCCCCAAACGACAACCCACAGGGCAAACCAGCCACCACGCCCATCGGCACCGTGATGTGGGGGTAACCCGCCACGGCGAAGGGCGATGAGATGCCGCCTCCACCGTAATGATCCCCCAGCAAGGGGTCGATGGGCCAAGCCAAACTGCCTGATGGCGCCACCACGGCGTCCAGCCGATGCTGGGCAAACAATGCATCCAAGCCCTCTTGTCGCACCGCGCGATGCAGCGCTTGCACGGCCTCCAAATATTCGGGCGCCTGCAGGCCCTGGGTGGCCTGCGCCCGCTCGAACAGCTCTTGACCAAAAAACGGCATGACACGACGGGCGTTGCGCACATTCCAGTCCACCAACTCACCCAGGTTGCGAACCGGCGCATCGGGTTGCCACACCTGCAAATAGCGGTTCAGCCCCTCTTTGAATTCGTGGAGCATGAGGGTGATCTCCCAGGGCCCATACAACGAGCGCTGGGGCAGCTCCAAACCCTCTACCACCACGGCGCCTTGGCTGCGCAACACTTGCAGTGCACGCTCAAATTGTTCGCACACAAAGGGCTGCATCGGCAAGGCCGAGCGGATCACACCCAGGCGGGCCCCCTGCAAGGCGTCTGCGTGCAGGTCGGTCAACCGCCGAAGGAGTTCGGCGCGAGCACCCAACCCGTGGGTGGCCGGATCGTCCGGGTCCTCAGCGGCCATGGCTTGAAGCAGCACGGCAGCGTCTCGAACGTGGCGCGTCATGGGCCCGGCCGTGTCTTGAGAGGCCGCAATGGGAATGATGCCGCTGCGGCTGACCATTCCCAGCGTGGGCTTCAGGCCCACCACGCCACACAGGTTGGCCGGCGAGGTGATGGACCCGTCGGTCTCGGTGCCCACCGCCAGCGCGCAAAAGCCCGCAGCCACCGCCACCGCCGAGCCCGAGCTGGACCCGCTGGGGCTGCGACTCAGCACGTGGGGGTTGCGCGTTTGGCCGCCTCGGCTGCTCCAGCCGCTGGTGGAGCGGGTGGAGCGAAAGTTGGCCCATTCGCTGAGGTTGGTTTTGCCCAAGATCACCGCCCCAGCAGCGCGCAAACGGCGAACCAATGGCGCTTCGCCATGGGCTTTCAAGCCCTCCAAGGCCAAAGAGCCTGCCGTGGTGGCCATGGCGTCGGCCGTGGCGATGTTGTCCTTCAGCAAGACGGGCACACCGTGCAGAGGGCCCAAGCGGTTCACTCCCTCTTGGCCCGCCCGTTCTTGGTCGCATTGACGCGCCAGGGCCAGGGCGTCTGGGTTGAGCTCCATCACCGAGCCCAGACCCGGTCGCCCGGGGCCCTGAGGCCGATCCATGGCATCGATGCGAAGCAGACAATGGCGCACCCATTGTTCCGAGCTCCATCGGCCCGCGGCCAGGTCGGCCTGCATGGCATAGACATCGCGGACATCGCAAGGGTCGACAGCACCCAAGGGGTCTGGGAACCCTTGGGTGGTGGAGTTCTCAGAGCCTGCCATCAGCGAGGCGGCTCAGGTGTTCTTCGACACCGTGATGGTGGGGAACTTGCTGCTGAAGTCTTTGGCCTTTTGAGCGATCTTGACAGCGATCGTGCGGGCCACGGCCTTGTAGAGTTGGGCCACCTCGCTGTCGGGGGCTGCCACCACGGTGGGGCGCCCTGAATCGGCTTGCTCGCGAATGGCCATGGTCAGAGGCAAAGCGCCCAGGTAGTCCACCTTGTATTGCTCGGCCATGCGTTTTCCGCCGTCGGCCCCAAAAATGTGCTCGGTGTGGCCGCATTGCGGGCAGCAATACACCGCCATGTTTTCCACAATGCCCAAGATCGGCACGCCCACCTTTTCAAACATGGACAAGCCCTTCTTGGCGTCGAGCAGGGCAATGTCTTGGGGCGTGGTGACGATGACGGCACCGGTGAGCGGGACGCGTTGCGACATCGTTAAGGCAATGTCTCCCGTCCCAGGAGGCATGTCCACCAACAGGTAATCCAACTCTCCCCAGTGCGTTTGGCGAAGCAATTGGTCCAGCGCCTGTGTGGCCATGGGACCGCGCCAAATCATGGCCTGATCGTCGTCGACCAAAAATCCGATGGACATCACTGCCACCCCGTAATTGGTCAGTGGCTGCATGGTCTTGCCGTCGGTGCTTTCGGGCCGGCCCGATAGGCCCATCATCAGGGGCTGGCTCGGGCCGTAGATGTCGGCGTCCAAAATGCCCACTTTGGCTCCCTCAGCGGCCAGGGCCAAAGCCAAATTGGCCGTGGTGGTGCTTTTGCCCACGCCGCCCTTGCCGGAGGCCACCGCCACCACGTTCTTTACGCCAGGCAACAAGGCCACACCCCGCTGGACCGCATGGGCAATGACCTTCCAGCCCACGTTGACGCTGACGTTGCGCACCCCGGGCACCGAGCGGACGGCATCAATCACGCCTTGTCGAATGGAGGGCACCAGGCTGGCGGCGGGATAGCCCAACTCAACGTCGAGCGACACATCATCGCCATCCAGGCGCAGATTTTTGACCAGCTTGGCGCTGACCAAATCTTTGCCCGTGGCGGGGTCGAGGACGGATTGAAGCGCTTGTTGAACTTGAGACTCTTGGACGGTCATGAAAGCAGGATCCACAAGGATCGTCAGGGCTGAAACGGAACCACAGTCTATCGACTTCGTCACAACCCCTCCCGCTTCCCTAGAATGCGGGGATGACTCGCAAGCTATTTGTCACCACCGCCCTGCCCTACGCCAATGGCCCCTTTCACGTGGGCCACATCATGGAATACATCCAGGCGGACCTCTGGGTTCGCTTTCAACGAATGCAAGGCCACGACGTGAAATTCGTCTGTGCCGACGATGCCCACGGCGCTCCCATCATGATCGCCGCGGAAAAAGCAGGTCTCACGCCCCAGGCTTTCGTGGCTGAGGTGGCAGCCGGCCGGCCCGCCTACTTGAATGGCTTTCACATTGCCTTCGATCACTGGCACTCGACCGATGCACCCGAAAACCACCAGTTGGCCCAAGACATCTACAAGGCTTTGCGCCAGGAAGGTCTGATCGTTGAGCGCACGATCGAGCAGTTTTTTGATCCCGACAAGGGCATGTTCTTGCCCGATCGCTTCATCAAAGGCGAATGCCCCAAGTGCGGCGCCCAAGATCAGTATGGCGACAATTGCGAGGTGTGCGGCGCCGTCTACGCCCCGACCGACCTCAAGCACCCCCGCTCGGCGCTGTCGGGGGCCACGCCCGTCCTCAAAAGCAGTTCGCACTTCTTCTTTGCACTGTCTTCACCGCGCTGTGTGACGTTTTTAAAGCAGTGGGCTCAAACCCCGGGACGCCTGCAGGGCGAGGTGCTCAACAAGATTTCGGAGTGGTTTGCCGAGGACGAAGCCGGTCAATCCCGCCTGGCCGACTGGGACATCAGCCGCGATGCACCCTACTTTGGCATTCGCATCCCTGACACCGACGACAAGTACTTCTACGTGTGGTTGGACGCCCCGGTGGGGTACTTGGCCTCGCTCAAAGCGTTGCTGGGCCCCGCGTTTGAAGGCTATGTGGCAGACCCCGAGGTCGAACAGGTGCACTTCATCGGCAAAGACATTGTGACGTTTCACACCCTGTTCTGGCCAGCGATGCTGCATTTCAGCGGCCGCAAGACCCCGCAGCACATCTATGTGCACGGACACCTGACCGTGCTGGGCGAGAAGATGAGCAAGAGTCGCGGCACGGGCATTTCGCCGCTCAAATACCTGGAGCTCGGTTTGGATGCGCAATGGCTGCGCTACTACATTGCCGCCAAACTGAACGCGCGGGTCGAAGACATCGACTTCAATCCTGAAGACTTTGTCACCCGCGTCAACAGCGACCTGGTGGGCAAGTACATCAATATCGCGAGCCGCGCGGCGGGCTTTCTGACCAAACGCTTCGCTGGCCGGCTGAGCGCCGACCTGGGCGTGGAAGGTCGCACGCTGCTCGATGGCTTGCGTGCGCCTTCTGAAGCCATCGCCTCGCTGTATGAAGAGCGAGAAACGGGCAAAGCCTTGCGCGAGATCATGGCCCTGGCCGATCGCGTGAATGAATTTGTGGACCAACACAAACCCTGGGAGCTGGCCAAGCAATCCGGGCAGGAGGCCGTGCTGCACGATGTGTGTTCGGTGTGCATCGAAGCGTTTCGCATTCTCACGGTCTATCTCAAGCCGGTGCTGCCTGCCCTGGCCGCCCAGGTGGAAGCTTTCCTTCAGGTCTCGCCTTTGCAGTGGAGCGATGCGCAACGCGACCTCGGTGCCTCTGGATCGCACACGATTGCGCCTTACCAGCACCTGATGCAGCGAGCCGATTTGACGAAAGTGAATCAACTCTTTGAGGCGCCGGTCAGCACCACGGTCAGCACCACGGTCAGCCCCAAGGTCAGCCCCGGCGGGGAGGACATCGCCGAGGAAATCACCATCGACGACTTCGGCAAGGTGGACCTGCGCATTGCACGCATCGTCAAGGCCGAACTGGTGGAAGGCAGCGACAAATTGCTGCGCTTGACGCTGGACGTGGGGGAAGTAGACGACCGGGGTCAAGCTCGGCACCGCAATGTCTTCAGCGGGATCCGTTCGGCCTACCGGCCAGAGGACCTGACCGGCAAACTCACCGTGCTGGTGGCCAACCTGGCGCCGCGCAAAATGAAGTTTGGCGTGTCTGAAGGCATGGTGCTGTCGGCGGCCCATGCCGATGGCAAAGCCCACCCGGGGCTTTACGTGCTGCAGCCATGGCCAGGGGCCACACCGGGCATGCGAGTGCGCTGAGTGATCGCCCTGCACCGCTTCAAACCGCGTCTGCTGGACACGCTGCGCGGCTACAAGCGTGCCGACTTTTTCGCGGATCTTGGCGCTGGCCTCACCGTGGGAGTGGTGGCCCTCCCGCTGGCCATGGCCTTCGCCATCGCCTCCGGCGTCAAGCCCGAGGCCGGCCTGGTCACCGCCATTGTGGCGGGCTTTCTCATTTCTGCCGTGGGAGGGTCCCACGTGCAGATCGGCGGCCCTGCAGGCGCATTCATTGTCATCGTCTATGGCATCGTCGAGCGCTATGGCGTGGCCAATTTGCTCATTTCCACAGCGCTGGCCGGCGTGTTGCTCGTCGTCATGGGTGCGCTGCGCATGGGGGCGTGGGTGCGTTATGTCCCAGTCTCCATCGTCATCGGATTTACCAATGGCATCGCCCTGCTGATTGGTCTGTCGCAGGTCAAAGACCTGCTGGGACTGAAGGTCGACAAACTTCCCGCAGACTTCTTCAACCAGATGGGCCAGATCGGCCAGCATCTGGACACCGTCAACCCGACGTCGGTGGTCTTGGGCTTGGGCTGTCTGGCCCTGGTGGTGGTATGGCCCAAGTCGTATGCATTGGACCCGCATCGCACGGGACGGATCGCGGCGCTGCAACGTGCCTTGGCCAAATTGCCGGGCACCCTTGTGGCGCTCATCGTTGCCACCGCGTGCTCCGTGGCCTTGGGATGGCCCGTGGAAACCATTGGCTCGAAGTTCGGTGGCATTCCCTCATCGTTGCCTGCTCCCGCTTGGCCAGACTTCAACTGGACCACGGTCAAGCAGCTGGTGGCGCCGACCTTGACCATCGCCATGCTCGGGGCCATTGAATCCTTGCTGTGTGCTCGCGTGGCAGACAACCTCACCGATTTTCCGAGACACGATCCCAACCAAGAGCTGATGGCACAGGGCGTGGCCAATGTGGCAGCCGCCCTGTTTGGGGGGCTGCCTGCCACCGGCACCGTGGCACGCACCGTGACCAACGTGCGCACCGGTGCGCGCAGCCCTGTGGCTGGCATGGTGCACGCTGTGGTGCTGCTGGCGGTGGTGTGGG
>RFSP01000075.1 GCA_009923895.1 Betaproteobacteria bacterium
TGCATGTGAACTTCAAAATCGATCCCAAGGGCCGGGATCTGATTCGAGCGAGCATCACGCGCAGCTATCGCGCACCGGACCTCAGCCGCCTCATGGCCCGACCCAGCATCAGCACGGCCTATCCCATCGACAAACCCAACCCCGAAATCTCGCCCGATCGCGTTGGCAACCCCGCTCTGCAACCCGAGTTGTCGCTGGGCATGGACTTGGCCTTTGAAAAATACTTCACTCCGGGCGGGGTCTTCAGTGTGGGCGTATTTCGGCGCGACATCAAAGGCCTGGTGCGCAATGCGCTTTCCTTCGGACCGGTCCCTTGGGCCAGTGCGCCCCGTTGGGTTTCTCGGCCCGTCAATTTGGACCACGCCACCTCCTCGGGCCTTGAAATGGAAGTCAAGGGGCGCTTGACCGAGCTTTGGCCACAACTGCAAGCACCCGTCGGCTTGAGCCTTCGCAGCGCACTGAGTTTTTATCGATCCAAAGTCGATGGCATCCCGGGGCCTGACAATCGGCTGGAGAGCCAGCAACCGTGGTCATGGACGGCTGGTTTTGACCATCAATGGGCGGGGTCTCCTTTGGGTTTTGGCGGCAACCTGGCTTTCACGCCGCAGTACGGGGTACAGCAGACGGTGGAACAACACTTCGAGCAGATGCGCACACGCAATGTGGACGTCTACATGACTTGGGCGTTCTCGCGGGAGGCCATCTTGAGGGCATCGGTCAACAACCTTTGGCCCTCTGACACCGTCAATCGCACCACGTTGACCGATGTGAGCGGCCTGTTGCAAGGCAGTTTCAATCGATCGACGGTGCATCCCAACTTCAACGTCAACTTGACCCTCAAGTTCTGATGAGAGCCCTGAGTATTCACGCCGGTCCCAGAGCGTTCAAGCACATCCAGTCAAGCGGTCTGTCGGCGCAAGACGTGCGTCTCATTCCTGCGGCCGCCGGTGGGCCCAAGGGCCTCGTGCTCAATCCGCTGGACCGGTTCATCTTTGGCCACTGGTTAAAAGGTGCTGGCCCAGTTTTGCATTTGGCAGGAGCGTCCATCGGTGCCTGGCGCATGGCTTGTGCCTGTTTGCCCGACGCGGAAGCAGCGCTGGCGCAGCTCGCCCAGGACTACATCGACCAAGACTATGAACACGAGCCCGGCAAAGCCCCCACGGCGCAAGTTGTGACCCGCATGTTCGGTCGCGCCATCGAGTCTCGTTTGGGCGCTCGCGCTCAAGAGATCCTCTCGCATCCCCAGCGGCGCTTGCATGTCTTTGCCAGTCACGGCCGTCGACTGCTGTCACGCGAGGGCCGGTGGCGCACCCCGGTGGGCTACGCCGCGGCCTTCGCCGCCAATGCGGTGAGCCGGCGTGCGCTGGGAGGGTGGATGGAGCGGGTCGTTTTCAGCGACCCTCGCACACCGCTGCCCATGGCATTGGATGATTTTCGCAGCCAGCAAGCGCACTTGAGTCCCTTGAATTTGTCTCAGGCCATTCTGGCCAGTTGCTCCATACCGTTTTGGTTGCAAGCCGTTCACGACATTCCGGGGGGGCCACCGGGTGCGTACTGGGATGGCGGTATCACCGATTACCACCTGCATTTGCCTTATGCCAGCATGGACGAAGGCCTGGTGCTGTATCCCCATTTTCAGTCCCAGGTGGTGCCCGGTTGGTTGGACAAGGTGTGGAAACAGCGCCACAAGGCCACTTCGGCCTTGGACAACGTGGTGGTGCTTTCCCCGCGACAGGAGTGGGTTCAGACCTTGCCCCAAGGCAAGTTGCCAGACCGCAAGGATTTCCAGTCCTTCGGCGATGACCTGCCCGCCCGGCAGCGGGTGTGGCGTCAAGCCTTGGCGCAAAGCCAGCAACTGGCCGATGAGTTCGCTCAGTTCACCCTTTCGCCGTCACCCCGTCTCATCGAGCCCCTGGTGTAAAATTTCTGCTTCAAACAATTCACAAGGGCGAGAAAGGCATGACGGTTATGACACCGCGAACTCCTTGGAGTTTGTCGACTTGGGCGAAGTCGGCCGCGCGGTTTCGTCCCTGACCTTTTTCACTCTCGATGACTTGAACAAGCGCGGCCCCTGGCCGCGTTTTTGTTGTTCCGGAGCCTTTGAATGATCACCATCACCTTGCCCGATGGCGCGCAGCGCCAGTTTGCAGAGCCGATCTCGGTGGCCGGCGTGGCCGCGTCCATTGGGCCGGGGTTGGCCAAATCTGCCTTGGCCGGCCGCGTGGACGGCCAACTGGTGGACAGCAGTTTTGTCATCCAATCAGACGCCCAACTGGCCATCGTGACCGACAAGGACGCCGATGGGCTAGAGCTCATCCGGCATTCCACCGCCCATCTGCTGGCCTATGCGGTCAAAGAACTCTTTCCTGATGCGCAGGTCACCATCGGCCCGGTCATTGAGAACGGCTTCTATTACGACTTTTCCTACAAGCGTCCCTTCACGCCCGAAGATTTGACCGCCATTGAAGCCCGCATGGCCGAGTTGGCAAAAAAGGACGAAACGGTGGTGCGCCGAGTGCTGCCGCGCGATGAGGCTGTTGCGCACTTCAAGGCCCTGGGCGAGCATTACAAAGCCGAGATCATTGGGGGCATTCCCGCCGATCAAGACGTCTCCCTTTATCGGGAAGGGGGCTTTGAAGACCTTTGCCGCGGTCCCCACGTCCCCAGCACCGGAAAGCTCAAGCACTTCAAATTGATGAAAGTGGCCGGTGCTTATTGGCGCGGAGACCATCGCAATGAGATGTTGCAGCGCATTTACGGCACGGCTTGGGCCACCAAGGACGATCTGCAAAAGTACTTGCTCATGCTGGAGGAAGCTGAAAAACGCGACCACCGCAAACTCGGTCGAGAGCTTGACCTGTTCCACATCGATGACCACGCGCCCGGGGTGGTGTTTTGGCATCCCAAGGGATGGTCGGTCTGGCAAAGCGTGGAGCAATACATGCGCCAGGTCTATCGCGACAACGGATACCAGGAGGTCAAAGGGCCACAGCTGCTGGATCAGTCGCTTTGGGAAAAAACCGGTCACTGGGACAAGTACCGGGACAACATGTTCACCACCGAGAGCGAAAAGCGCGACTACGCGCTCAAGCCCATGAACTGTCCGGGCCACATCCTCATCTTCAAGCAGGGCATCAAGAGCTACCGCGACCTGCCCCTGCGTTATGGCGAATTTGGTCAATGCCATCGCAATGAGCCCACGGGGGGCCTGCACGGCATCATGCGGGTGCGCGGCTTCACCCAAGATGACGGCCATATCTTCTGCACCGAAGACATGATCCTTGATGAATGTGTCACCTACACGACCCTGCTGCAGAAGGTCTATGCCGACTTTGGCTTCACCGACATCCTCTACAAGGTCGCCACCCGGCCCCAGGCTCGAATCGGCTCCGACGACATTTGGGACAAAGCCGAGCACGCCTTGATGGAAAGTCTGCGCCGCTCGGGGGTGGAATTTGTCATCGCGCCAGGCGATGGCGCCTTTTACGGTCCGAAGATCGAGTACACGCTCAAAGACGCTTTGGGCCGCCAGTGGCAGTGCGGCACCATGCAGGTGGATTTCTCCATGGCCGAGCGTCTGGATGCCGAGTACGTGGCCGAAGACAGTTCGCGTCGCCACCCGGTCATGCTGCACCGCGCCATCGTGGGGAGTTTGGAGCGATTCATTGGCATTTTGATCGAGCAACACGCCGGCGCGCTGCCAGCCTGGCTCGCGCCCACCCAGGCAGTGGTGGCCTGCATCACCGATTCCCAGGCCGATTTTGCGCAAGAAGTGGTGAAAACGCTGCAAAAACAAGGGGTTAGGGCGTCTGCAGACCTCAGAAACGAGAAAATTACGTATAAAATCCGGGAGCATTCAATGCAAAAGGTCCCGTTTATCCTGGTCGTGGGCGACAAGGAAAAGGCAAACGGGACCGTTGCTGTGCGCGCTCGAGGCAATCAAGACCTCGGGGTGATGCCGCTTTCAGCTTTTATTTCCAAGCTGTCTGACGTGATCGCCACCAAGGCTTGATTTGGCATTTTTGAAAGAGAGCTTTGGCGTGCACCTGATGTTGAATAGAGCGGCCTGTTTTTGCCTTGGGGCTGCGCAAGGGGTTTGAACCATCGCTACCACTTTCATGGACCGGCGTGTTCCCAATGTGGAACGCAAGCACAGGCTGAATCGCGAAATCATGGTGCCGCAAGTGCGGCTCAACGGAATCGACAACGAGCCCTTGGGTATCGTGTCCACTTTAGAGGCCCTGCGCATGGCAGGTGAACTCGATGTGGACTTGGTCGAGATTGCCGCCATGGCCGATCCCCCCGTCTGCCGGTTGATGGATTACGGCAAGTTCAAGTACCAGGAGCAAAAGAAAGCCGCTGAAGCCAAAGCCAAGCAAAAAGTCATCGAAATCAAAGAGGTCAAGTTCCGCCCCGGTACCGACGAGGGGGACTACAACATCAAGATGCGCAACTTGCGCCGCTTCATTGCAGAAGACGGTGACAAGGGCAAAGTGACTTTGAGGTTCAGAGGCCGCGAAATTACTCACCAAGATATCGGCATGCGTCTTCTGGAGCGCATCCGCGATGAACTCGCTGATGTGTCTGTGGTGGAACACATGCCCAAACTCGAAGGACGCCAAATGATCATGGTCCTGGCGCCCAAGAGAAAGTAAGAACGGACCTGATCACAAAAAGCCGCTGCAGGCCAAACAAGTACCGCATCTGCGGTCGCCTGCTGAGGTCACCAACAGGAGCAGTCATGCCCAAGATGAAGACGAAGAAAAGCGCTGCCAAGCGCTTCCGGGTGCGCCCGGGTGGCACCGTGAAGCGGGGCCAGGCGTTCAAGCGCCACATCCTCACCAAGAAGAGCACCACCCGCAAGCGCCATTTGCGCGGCGCGGCCAATGTGCATGAGACCAACATGGGCCACATCGCTGCGATGTTGCCTTTTGCTGGCCTGTAAACCACCACGGATCAAGGAGCACACACATGCCTCGCGTCAAACGTGGTGTCACCGCACACGCTCGCCACAAAAAGATTCTCGCCCTGGCCAAGGGCTTCCGCGGTCGTCGCAAGAACGTCTTTCGCATCGCCAAACAGGCGGTGATGAAGGCGGGCCAGTACGCCTACCGTGACCGTCGCGCCCGCAAGCGGGTCTTCCGCCAACTCTGGATTGCCCGTATCAATGCGGCGTCCCGGGAGATGGGCGTGACATACAGCCGTTTCATGGCCGGCCTCAAGAAGGCGCAGATCGACATCGACCGCAAAGTTCTGGCCGATTTGGCTGTCAACGATCCTGCCGCCTTCGGCAGCATCGTCGAGAAGGTCAAGGCCCAGCTCAGCTGAGTTCGATAGAACTGAAAATGGCCGTCCCCGAGACGGCCTTTTCATTTGTCCCATAGATCGCGACCATGACCGACCTTGATTCGATCCTTTCTCAAGCGCAGACGGCCTTCGAGGCAGCACCCACCAGCGCCGAGCTCGAAAACGCCAAGGCGCGTTTCCTGGGCAAGACGGGCCAGGTGACCGAGCTGCTCAAGGGCATGGCTGCACTCAGTGTCGAAGAAAAGAAGGCCCGCGGCGCTCAGATCAACCAGCTCAAGTCGGCCATTGAATCGGCCCTTCAAGCGCGGCGTGATGCATTGGCCCGTGCCGAGCTCGAATCCCAACTTCGATCCGAAGCCCTGGATGTCACCCTGCCAGGGCGTCAGCGCGGAGCAGGGGGCTTGCATCCGGTCAGCTTGGCCATCGAACGCATCGAGGCCATCTTTGGTTCCATGGGCTTTGATGTGGCCGAGGGGCCAGAGATCGAGACCGATTGGATGAGCTTCACGGCGCTCAACAACCCCGAGAACCACCCTGCGCGTTCCATGCAAGACACCTTCTACGTGGACATGAAGGATGCACAGGGACGATGGCTCAACCTGCGCCCGCACACCAGTCCCATGCAGGTGCGCTATGCGCGAGCGCATGCCCAAAAGCACGCGGGCCAAGAGCCGATGCCGGAGATCCGTGTCATTGCCCCGGGGCGCACGTACCGCGTGGACAGTGATGCCACGCACTCGCCCATGTTCCACCAGTGCGAAGGCCTGTGGATCGGCGAGCACATCAGCTTCAAAGACCTCAAGGTGGTGTTCACCGATTTCCTTCGCCGATTCTTTGAAGACGATTCCATTCAAACGCGGTTTCGCCCCAGCTACTTCCCATTCACGGAACCCAGCGCCGAGATCGACATGATGTTCGGCAGCGGCCCGCTGCAAGGCCGATGGCTGGAGCTGGCAGGATCCGGCCAAGTGCACCCCAACGTCGTGCGCAACTATGGCTTGGACCCCGAGCGTTACATCGGTTTCGCCTTTGGCATGGGCCCAGACCGCCTGGCCATGCTGCGCTATGGCGTGAGCGACCTGCGTCTGTTTTTCGAAGGTGATCTGCGCTTTTTGTCGCAGTTCCGCTGAGCGGCACACCTCATTGATCTAGGCTTTCAAGATGCAATTCCCCGAGTCCTGGCTGCGCGAATTTTGCAATCCGCCCTTGTCTACCGAGGCACTGGCAGAGCTGCTCACCATGTCTGGCATGGAAGTCGAAGAGCTGCAACCGGTGGCGCCGCCTTTTTCCCACATTGTGGTCGCAGAAATCTTAGAAGCGGTGCAGCATCCCAACGCAGACAAGCTTCGCGTGTGCAAGGTCGACGCCGGCGCTCATTCACCTCAGGGGCCTTTGCAAATCGTTTGCGGAGCGCCCAATGCGCGAGCCGGCATTCGCGTGCCCCTGGCCTTGGTGGGGGCCGAGTTGCCGCCCGGCCCCGATGGCAAGCCCTTCAAGATCGGAGTCGGAAAGCTCCGGGGTGTGGAGAGCTTTGGCATGCTGTGTTCCGCTCGCGAATTGAAGCTGTCAGAAGACCATGCGGGCCTGCTGGAGTTACCCGCTGAGGCGCCACTGGGGCGAGATGTCCGTGAAGTGCTGCAGCTCGATGACGTGATCTTTACGCTCAAGCTCACACCCAATTTGGGTCATGCATTGAGCGTGTACGGCATAGCCCGAGAAGTGTCGGCTCTCACTGGGGCACCTTTGATCACGCCGCCCATATCTGCGGTTGCGCCGGCTCACGATCAACGCCTCGCCGTCGAAGTGCAGTCGCCCGACCTGTGTGGTCGTTTTTCAGGCCGCGTCATCCGCGGTGTGAACACGCGTGCCCAGACGCCTGCCTGGATGGTCGATCGCTTGGCCCGTTGCGGACAACGATCGGTCACGGCATTGGTCGACATCTCCAATTACGTGATGTTTGAATATGGCCGACCCAGCCATATTTTTGATCTCGACAAAATTCACGAGAAGCTCATCGTGCGTTGGGGCCGCCCCGGCGAGCGACTCAAATTGCTCAACGGCAACACCATCGAGATCGATGAAGCGGTTGGCGTGATCGCTGACCAAAAAGACGTGGAGTCCTTGGCCGGCATCATGGGGGGCGACGCCACAGCGGTCAGTGACGATACACAAAACGTCTATGTGGAAGCAGCATTTTGGTGGCCCGAGGCGGTGGCGGGTCGTTCGCGTCGGTTCAATTTCTCCACCGATGCCGGACATCGGTTTGAGCGTGGGGTCGACCCCGCACTGACCGTGGAACACATTGAGCGCATCACCGCGCTCATCTTGGAGATTTGCGGCGGGCAGGCCGGCCCCATGGACGATCAGGTGTTGCGACTTCCCACCCGCGAACCCGTTTCTCTGCGGGTGGACCGCGCAGCCAAAGTGCTGGGCATGCCCATCACACAAGAGCAATGCGCCGATGTGTTCAAGCGTTTGGGGCTGTCTTTTACGCAAAAGCCCGGCGTCCTCACGGTCACGCCCCCCAGCTGGCGGTTTGATCTCGCGATCGAGGAGGACCTGATCGAAGAGGTCATCCGTGTCATTGGCCTGCACCAATTGCCCACCTCAGCGCCGACCGCACCGGTGGCCTCGCGCCCCCAACCCGAAGGTCGCTCCACGGCTTGGCAGGTGCGGCGTGCCCTTGCCGCCTTGGGATATCAAGAGACCATCAATTTCAGCTTTGTCGAAGAGCGCTCAGAGCGCGAGTTGGCGGGCAACCCCGATCCCATCCGGGTTCTCAA
>RFSP01000076.1 GCA_009923895.1 Betaproteobacteria bacterium
ACAGGGTGACCTGCACTTGCAGTCCATGCTGGCGCAGCAGGGCCGCTGCATAGAGGCCATCGCCGCCATTGCCACCGGGCCCCGCCCACACATGGACGCGCCGCGCTGCAGGCGCCAAGGCGATCAACCACCGGGCCACGCTGCTGCCCGCCCGCTTCATGAGGCTTTCCTCGCTTTCCAGAGCGCGTGACGCTTGCTCCACCTGCCGTGTGTGCGACGCGGTCCACAGCCTCCATTCGTGTTGGGGGTCGACGAGCGTCACAGAAGGTGACCATCGGATCGCTTCCATGCTAGAATCCCAAAGTTTGCCCTGATTTCAGGGCTGACAAATCACAGTCCCGGCCGCCGACTGGTGTCACAGGAGTTCACAGCTCCTTTGATCTGCGCCGGGTTCTCAGATTCAACCATCGGAGTCAGTCATGTCAATATCCATGCGCGAAATGCTGGAGGCGGGCGTTCATTTTGGACACCAAACCCGTTTCTGGAATCCCAAGATGGCCCCTTACATCTACGGCCATCGCAACAAAATTCACATCGTCAACCTCGAGAAGACGCTTCCGCTCTTCAATGAGGCCATGAAGTTCGTGCGCAACCTCGCTGCGCGGCGCGGCACGATTTTGGTCGTGGGCACCAAGCGGCAAGCCCGTGAAGTGGTGGCCCAGGAGGCCCGGCGTTGCGGCATGCCCTTTGTGGACCAGCGTTGGCTGGGCGGCATGCTCACCAACTTCAAGACGGTCAAGGGTTCTTTGAAGAAGCTCAAGGACATGCAGGCCACCAAGGAGTCGGGTGGCGAGCCCTTGATCAAGAAAGAGGCCTTGCTGTTTGATCGCGAGTTGGCCAAGTTGGAGAAGGACATTGGCGGCATCCAGGACATGAATGCCTTGCCGGATGCCATCTTTGTCATCGATGTGGGCTATCACAAGATTGCCGTGGCCGAGGCCAACAAGTTGGGCATTCCCGTGATCGGTGTGGTCGACACCAACCATTCACCCGAAGGCGTTCAGTACGTCATTCCTGGCAACGATGACTCGGCCAAGGCCGTGGCTTTGTATGCCCGCGCCATTGCTGATGCGGTGCTCGAGGGCAAGAACAACGCCGTGGCCGAGGTGGTGGCGGCAGCCGGGGAAGGCGACGAATTCGTCGAAGTCAGCGAAGACGCTTGATCTTTTGCGGGGCGGCCCGGCAAGGTCTTCAGGGCCTTTCCAGCCGCCCTTGCGTCATCAGTTTGGAGATTTGAGAATGGCTGCAATTACTGCGAGCATGGTGGGTGAACTGCGTGCGAAGACCGACGCCCCCATGATGGAATGCAAGAAGGCGCTGACCGAGGCCGATGGCGACATGGCCCGGGCCGAAGAGATCTTGCGCGTGAAGTTGGGCAACAAGGCCGGCAAGGCGGCAGCCCGGATCACCGCCGAGGGTGTGGTGTCTGCTTTCGTTGAGGGATCCACAGGCGCGTTGGTGGAAGTCAACTGCGAAACCGACTTCGTGTCCAAGAACGATTCCTTCCTGGCTTTCACAAAGTCCTGTGCCGAGCTGGTGGCCAAGAAGGCCCCCGCAGACGTGGCCGCCTTGGGAGCGCTGCCGCTGAGCCAGGACGGATTTGGCCCCACGGTGGAAGACGTGCGCAAAGGCCTCATCGGAAAGATTGGCGAGAACATGACCGTTCGCCGTTTTCAGCGTTACACCGGTTCGTCGTCGCTGGCCTACTACCTGCACGGCACCCGCATTGGTGTGATGGTGGAGTACACCGGAGACGCTGCAGCGGCCAAGGACACGGCCATGCACGTCGCGGCGATGAAACCGGTGGCCCTGTCTTCGGCGGACGTGCCGGCCGATTTGGTGGAGCGTGAGCGGCGTGTGGCTGCCGAGAAGGCTGCGGAGTCGGGCAAACCCGCTGAAATCGCTGCCAAGATGGTGGAAGGCTCTGTGCAGAAGTACCTCAAGGAGGTGTCTTTGTTCAACCAGCCCTTTGTCAAGAACGACAAACAGACGGTGGAGCAAATGCTCAAGGCCGCTTCGACCACCGTCAAGGCTTTCACCCTCTATGTGGTGGGTGAGGGGATTGAGAAGAAAGTGGACGACTTTGCGGCCGAAGTGGCCGCTCAGGTGGCCGCAGCAAAGGGTCAGTAAAGCCTGAGTAAATCCCCAGTGGAGCCTCCCACGGCCGCCACTTGGGAGATTACACTCTGGTCACTTTGGCATTTCCAGGGGGTTGCCGCATGCCGG
The DNA here is from genome assembly GCA_009923895.1 of Betaproteobacteria bacterium. Taxonomy (GTDB): domain Bacteria; phylum Pseudomonadota; class Gammaproteobacteria; order Burkholderiales; family Burkholderiaceae_C; genus Rubrivivax. The sequence goes on from RFSP01000076.1 coordinate 2,227, forward strand.
CCTACCAGCGCATCTTGCTCAAACTCTCCGGCGAAGCCCTGATGGGCGACGACGCTTATGGCATCAACCGTGCGACCATCGTGCGCATGGTGCAAGAGGTCAGGGAGGTCACCCAGTTGGGGTGCGAGGTGGCGGTGGTCATTGGCGGCGGCAACATCTTCAGAGGGGTGGCCGGCGGCTCCGTGGGCATGGACCGCGCGACGGCCGACTACATGGGGATGTTGGCCACGGTCATGAACTCCCTGGCCCTGGCCGACACCATGCGCCAGGAAGGCATGACAGCCCGTGTCATGTCGGCCATTGGGATTGAACAGGTGGTGGAGCCTTATGTGCGCCCCAAGGCACTCCAGTACCTGGAAGAAGGCAAGATCGTCATCTTTGCGGCTGGCACGGGGAACCCGTTTTTCACGACCGACACAGCTGCCGCCTTGCGGGGTGCCGAAATTGGTGCCCAGGTGGTCCTCAAAGCCACCAAGGTCGATGGCGTCTATTCGGCAGACCCCAAGAAAGATCCGAGCGCCAAGCGGTATTCCTCCATCACGTTTGACGAAGCGATCTCCAGAAACCTTCAGGTCATGGATGCGACGGCGTTTGCCCTTTGCCGAGACCAAAAACTTCCTGTCAAAGTGTTTTCCATTTTCAAGCCTGGTGCGTTAAAGCGTGTGGTGCAAGGGGAAGACGAAGGCACCTTGGTTCATGTGTGAGTGTTCAAGCCAGCAACAGAGCTATGTCCACAACAATTGTTGATATCAAGAAGACCGCCGAGACCAAGATGGCCAAGTCCATTGAGTCTTTGAAGGCTGAGTTGCAAAAGATTCGCACCGGTCGGGCCCATCCGGGCATCCTGGACCAGGTGCATGTGGACTATTACGGGTCCATGGTGCCCATCAGCCAAGTGGCCAATGTGTCGCTTTTGGACGCGCGCACCATCAGCGTTCAACCTTGGGAAAAGGGCATGGGCCCCAAGATTGAAAAGGCCATTCGCGAATCCGACCTGGGCCTCAATCCTTCGGCGCAAGGCGATTTGCTTCGCGTGCCCATGCCCGCGTTGACCGAGGAGCGCCGGCGGGATTTGACCAAGGTGGTTCGCCACGCGGGCGAGGAATGCAAGGTGGCGGTGCGCAATTTGCGTCGCGAAGCCAACGACCACCTCAAGAAGCTTGTCAAAGAGAAGTTGGCGTCCGAAGACGAGGAGCGTCGGTCCCAAGAAGACGTTCAGCGTCTGACCGATCGCGTGGTGGCCGAGGTGGACCGCTTGGTCCAGGGCAAAGAAGCCGAAGTGTTGGCGGTTTGAGGCAGGTGGACTGAACGTGGACCGTCATTCGCCAATTCCGAGGCATGTGGCACTGGTCATGGACGGCAACGGCCGTTGGGCGCAGCAGCGATACATGCCCCGGTTTTTCGGACACAAGGCCGGGGTGGACGCGTTGGTCAAGGCGGTCAATTTGTTCGCTGACCGCGGAGTGGAATACCTCAGCGTCTTCGCTTTTTCGTCTGAAAACTGGAAGCGCCCCTACGACGAAGTGTCGGGTCTGATGGGGTTGGTGTTGGTGGCCGTGTCCAAATACATCACCAAGATGGCGGCTGACGGCATCCGCATTCGGATTGTGGGGGATCGCTCCCGGGTCTCGGACCGCTTGTTGGCCGCTTGGGACGAGGCAGAGCGCTTGACTGCAGACAATCGCCGACTCCACTTGACCGTGGCTTTCAATTACGGCGGACGATGGGACGTGACCCAAGCCTGCCAAAAAGCCATGGCCGACGGCGTGAAGGCCGCCGACCTGACCGAAGAGGTCTTGGCCCAATACATGGCCTTTCACTTTGCTCCCGACCCAGACCTGTTCATCCGCACGGGTGGTGAGATGCGGATCAGCAACTACATGCTGTGGCAGTCGGCCTATACCGAGCTCTATTTCACCGAATGCCTGTGGCCGGACTTTGATGCGGTGCAGATCGATCGGGCGCTTGCCGCCTTTGCGGGTCGGGACAGACGGTTTGGCAGCATTCCCGCTGCGCAGACCTTGAGTGCGGGCGACTGAGCACTGCATGTTGCGTCAGCGCATACTGACTGCGGTTGTCTTGCTGGCGCTTTTTCTCCCTTCGTTGTTTGCCGCCTCGCCTTGGCCTTTTTGGGGCTTCACGGGTGTCATGATGCTTGCAGCCGGCTGGGAGTGGGGGCGCTTGAACGGGATGCTGGGGCTGCGCCCATGGACCTTGGGACTCCTGACGGTGAGCCTCGCAGCGGTGATTTTCCAGTGGGGTGCCTGGCTGCCCTCCATCGACCAAAGAACGGGACTGTGGAGCGGCATGACCTTGGCGTGGGTGGTGCTGGGGCCTGCTGCACTTCGAGGAGGGCCCGCTGCGTGGGCCCGTTTGACACCGGCCGTTCGTTTGGCTCTGGGGGTGTGGCTTCTTGCTTTGGCCTGGTTGGCCATGCTGGGCGCCCGCGAACGGGGACTGAATTTCTTGTTGTCGGTGTTTTGTCTGGTCTGGGTGGCCGACAGCGCGGCTTACCTGGGAGGGCGTCTTCTGGGCCGTCACAAGCTGGCGGTGACCATCAGCCCAGGAAAAACTTGGGAGGGTGCCATCAGTGGGGCCTTGGCCGTGACAGCGTTGGCCATTGCTTGGGCCACCTGGATCGATGGCACCGCATGGGTGGACGGCACCAGTGTCTTTGGCACTCTGCAAACGCACCTGGGACGATTGAATATGGTGTTGGCGTGCTGGGCATTGACGGCGATGGCCGTGGTGGGGGATTTGTTTGAGTCCTTGCTCAAACGCAGCGTGGGGGCCAAGGACTCCAGCGCCTTGCTGCCAGGACATGGCGGTGTCTTGGATCGCATCGATGCATTGCTTCCAGTTTTTCCTACGGCGCTGGCACTTTGCACCCTGGCGGAGTTTTGGAAATGATCCAGCGGATTTGCATTCTGGGCTCCACCGGGTCGATCGGTGTGAACACCTTGGATGTGGCCGATCGGCATCCCGACCGGTTTGAGGTGTTTGGACTGACCGGACATCGCAGGATGTCTGAGCTGGCGCAGCAGTGCGCGCGATTCAAACCGAAGATTGTGGTGGTCCCCGATGCCAAAGCGGCCCAGGACTTCTCCCATCATTTGGCCGACCGCAGTCCCCGAACCGAGGTCTGGATCGGGCCCGAAGCTCTGGTGCGGCTGGCCAGCGCGCCCGAGGTGGACGTGGTCATGGCAGCCATTGTGGGTGCTGCGGGCCTGCGACCTTGCATGGCAGCGGCTCGCGCGGGCAAGAAGCTGCTCCTGGCCAACAAAGAAGCCTTGGTGGTCGGCGGCGGCCTGTTCATGCAAGCCGTGGAGGAGGGGGGCTGCACCCTGGTGCCGATCGACAGCGAGCATTCGGCGATTTTTCAATGCTTGCCTGAAGATCGTGCTGCGTGGGAGCGGCGCATTGACCATATTGTGTTGACCGCCTCAGGGGGGCCGTTTCGCCAGCGTGACCCGTCGTCGTTGGGTGAGGTCACCCCGCAAGAGGCTTGCGCCCATCCCAACTGGGTGATGGGGCAAAAGATTTCGGTCGACTCGGCCACCATGATGAACAAGGCTCTCGAGGTGATTGAGGCCCGGTGGCTCTTCAATTTGTCGACCGACCGTATCAAGGTGGTCATCCACCCACAAAGCATCATCCACTCCATGGTGGTGTGCCGTGACGAGTCGGTGTTGGCGCAACTGGGGACGCCGGACATGCGCGTGCCCATCGCCTACGGCATGTTCCATCCAGAAAGATTGGAAAGCGGGGCCTCGCGGCTCGATTTTATGAAGCTCAAGGCCCTGACCTTTGAAGAAGCCGATGACCTGCGATTCCCCGGTCTGAAGTTGGCCTACCAAGCATTGGAGGCCCCCATGGGTGCCTGCGCGGTGATGAATGCGGCCAATGAAGAGGCCGTGGCTGCGTTTTTGCGGCGCGACATTCGATTCACGCATATTCACGAGGTCAACCGTCGTACTTTGGAAGGACTGGCCGGCTCCTGGCGCACGCCGACCGCGATTGACGATCTGTTGGAGTTGGATGGGCAGGCCCGGCGATTTGCCGCCCAGGTGGTCAAGGGTCTGGCACAACAATGACGACCTTGTTCGCTTTTGTGGTCACGCTGGCGATTTTGATCGCTGTGCATGAATACGGGCACTATCGGATGGCCTTGGCCTGCCACGTGCGCGTGTTGAGGTTTTCCATCGGTTTTGGCCCCGTGGTCTGGAAACGGCGGCGGGCGTCGGACGGCTGTGAATTTGCGCTGTCGCTGCTGCCCCTGGGGGGCTACGTCAAGATGCTGGACGAACGCGAGTCGCCCGTGCCGCACGAGTTGGCTGAGTTCGCCTACAACCGCCGTCCGCTTTGGCAGCGCAGCGCCATTGTGGCGGCGGGCCCTCTGGCCAATTTGATCTTGGCAGTGGCCTTGTATGCGGGTCTGTCGTGGTGGGGAGAAAGCGAGCCCAAGGCAGTGATCGCCCAGCCCGCCGCCACCAGCGCGGCGCAGCGGGCGGGTCTTCGCGCAGGAGACTGGATTCAGTCCTGGGCGATGCAGGATCAGGAGTGGCAGGAGGTTCGGTCCTTGACCGACTTGAATTGGAAATTGGCAGGGTTGTCTTCGGAGGTGTCTTCTGTCGAACTGCTGGTGTCCGATCGATGGGGCCGGGGTTCACGGCGCATCAGTTTGCCGCTGGAGCGCCCCACCTCGCCCGAATCTGAATTGGCCCGTGGCCGTCAATTGGGCCTGGGGATGCCGTTCAGTGAGCCCGTGTTGGGAGAAGTCAAGCCCCAAGGCCCCGCCTTCATGGCCGGCTTGCGCTCGGGAGACCGGGTCTTGCGGGTGGACGACCGGCTGATTGTTGACGCGCAGTCCTTGAAGTCCCTGATTCGTGCGCACACCACCGACGGAGCAGAAGTGCCTGCGATGCGATGGGTGATTGAGCGACAAGGGCAGACCCTGGAATTGGAGGTTCGCCCGCGGATTCACCGCGAAGGCACCTCTGCGCCAGTGGGTCGCATCGATGCCTTTGTGGGCAGCCCGCCTGAAATGGTCCGTGTGCAACGGGGGCCCTGGGAGGGCGTGGCCCATGGTGTCTACCGAACCTGGGACATCAGCTGGGTGTCGTTGAAGATGTTGGGCAAGATGTTGGTGGGAGAAGCCTCAGTACGGAATTTGAGCGGTCCTCTCACGATCGCCGATTACGCGGGCCAGTCTGCCCAAAACGGATTGCCGACCTATATCGGCTTTCTGGCCCTGATCAGTGTCAGCTTGGGCATCTTGAATCTCCTGCCCCTGCCCATGCTGGATGGGGGGCACCTGATGTATCATCTTTTCGAAGGGTTGACGGGACGGCCGGTTCCGGATGCGTGGCTGGATCGCTTGCAAAAGGGCGGGGTTGTGCTTCTGGTGATCTTGATGTCCGTGGCCCTCTTCAATGACGTGGTCCGCCTTTTGGGCCTGTAGCGACCTCCCAGACATGTTTTCCTTTTCCCCTCTGACTTGTTTGCGCACGACCGTGTCCATCGGTGCGGTTGTGTTGGCCGCAGCGCCGGCTTTCGCCGTTGAGCCCTTTGTCATCAAGGACATCCGTGTGGAGGGATTGCAGCGAACGGATCCTGGAACCGTCTTTGCGGCCTTGCCCTTCCGAATTGGCGACCGGTATACCGATGACAAGGGCTCGGTGGCCTTGCGCGCCCTGGGTGAGGACCTGGTGGCCTGGCGCAACGCCGAGGGCGCACCCTGTGTGGCGATCGACCGCTGCCCGCAGGGAAAATTTCATCGCGTGAAGCCTTGGCGCTGGCTGCCGCGCTGGCGGGGCTGGCCTTCGGCCGCTTCAGCGACTGCGACGCGGAGGCCGATGCCGGCA
>RFSP01000077.1 GCA_009923895.1 Betaproteobacteria bacterium
GTGTGGTCCTCATCAAAGGCGTGGATGCCAGAGGCATCGTTTGGTACACCAATTACCAAAGCCGCAAGGGGCAAGAATTGACCCTCCACCCTCATGCCGCGTTGCAGTTCCACTGGGTTGAATTGGAGCGTGTGGTGCGCATCGAGGGGGTCGTGACCCAGGTCTCGGACGAAGAGTCAGACGCTTATTACGCCAGCCGACCGCTGGACTCTCGCATTGGCGCTTGGGCTTCACCCCAGAGTCAGCCCATTGCCTCGCGCGCCGTGTTGGTGGCCAATGCCGCGAAATACAGTGCGCAATTTCTGCTCAACCCGCCGCGTCCGCCCCATTGGGGCGGCTACCGGCTCACGCCAGACCGATTTGAATTTTGGCAGGGGCGTCCCTCCCGACTTCACGACCGCTTGCGTTACAGGCTGCAAGACGGCGCGTGGATCAAGGAACGGTTGGCCCCTTAACGCGCTTTCAAAAGTCTACGCGCATGCTCGTTGAAATCGATCGGCCTGGCGCAGGCGCCAAGCCGCGCATCGTGAGCACCGTCGAGGCATTGAACCAAAGCGCATCGGTCAGGTTTTGCGCACGCAACACCCACAAGGCCTGAGAGCGTCCCAGTGCAAATGTGCGTGACGCCCAGGCGTCCAAGCGGTGGGCCGACGGGGTGGGTCGATCGGTGGCAGGCACGCGGTCTTGCCTGGCCTGGTAGCGCCATTGCAGTCCCGCCTTCCAGCCCCCGGCGCTCCAATCGGTCCCCAGCGTCGCTCGAAACGGGGCCAAGCGCGCCAAGGGTTGGCCGGCGTCGAGGTCATCACCCCGCACCGAATCCAGGTTGAACGTCAGATCGATCGGGCTGGGGCGCGGCCACAAGCGCCAGCGGCTTTCAAACTCCCACCCTCTCAAACGGGCACGAACCGCGCTGAAGCGATATTCGGGCAGATCTTCCACAGACTGGCCGGTGGCATCCAGGGCAATGAAACGCGAGAAGCGTGTGTCAAACACCTGAAATTTGACGCGTTGCTCACCGTCCCCATCGCCCGTGGGCCGCAGCCATTGAAGGCCGGCTTCCAGGTGGCGGCTTTGTTCGGTGTTCAGCGTGGCGTCGCCTCGCTCATAGGCGGCTGTTGCCACATGCGGGCCATTGGCAAACAACTCGTAGTAGGCCGGGGCGCGTTCGGTATGGCCGACGGCCAAATTCATGCGCCAATCCGAGGCCAGCTTCCAATGGGCCGAAGCAGAGGCGCTGCGAGGCGAGAACTTGCGCCACATCGCTGCGCCAAACCGCGGCAGTGTGACGCTTTCAGCCTCCCCCAGGGACTGGACCTGGGAATTTTCCAGCCTCATGCCGGCGGAAAACTCCAAGTCTTGGCTGCCGGCCACACGCCATGTCTCCAACACAAAAATGGCCGAGGATCGCGTGTGGGTAGATGGCACGAAGGCCTCTTGCCCCAACGCAGAAAACCGAAGGTCCTCCGCTTGCCACCCCACCACGCCTTGCAAGGGCCCCATCGGTGCATGTTGGGCCTGAAACCGGAGGTCAGACCCCTGGCTTTCAAAGGTCGTGCCCACAGTCCCATCACCTTCGACCTCCTGATGCCTGTAGAGGGTCCGGCTGGCCTGCACATTCAGCTGGCTCCATAACCCGGGCAAGCGGCGCCACTCTCCAGCCAGCGACAAACGATCACGCTTCATGCGGATGGTGACATCAGGTTCCACAGTCACCCCGTAATCATTGCGATAGGTGTCCAAGGCCAGGCCCGCATAAGACGCGTCAGTGACCCAAGATGTGCCTACCGCTCCGCCTAGCCCATGAGCCGCTGAATTTCGTACACGTCGGGTGGGTTCAACAGTCACGCCGTCTTCTACCGGCCGAAATAGCGGCACGCGAAGGTCGGACGTTCGCCGCTCAAACCCATCCACATGCCAGGCCCAAGGGCCTCGCCCACCCTCGATCACGGCGCTTGCAGCGCGCTCCCCCGCCGCGCCCCAAAGGCGCACATCTGATCGACCGCTCAAACCCATGGCCACCCACTTGGGGATGCGGTTGTCCAAGGTGTTCACTACGCCGCCGGTGGCGTTGCCGCCATACAGCAAGGCCGCTGGCCCTCGCAACACCTCGAGACGTTCGATCACCAAAGGATCCAGGGCCACGGCATGGTCAAAGCTCAGGTTAGAGGCATCCACCGAGGCGCCGCTGTTTTCCAACAAGCGAACGCGGTCGCCGTCCAAGCCCCGCACGGCGGGCCGACTCGCGTTGGGGCCAAAGGCTGTGGACGACACGCCCGGCAGACCCTCCAAGAGTGCGCCGAGGGTCGTGGCCGGCCGCACCACCAAGCCCTCGCCCGACAGCACGCTGGCGGGTTGCCCAGCTTCAGGGCGCTGCAGGGGATTGCCCGTCACCACCACCTGCAGCAACGCGTAACTCGGTCGCGCCTGACAACAACGGCTGAACCAAACCTTCGGGCGCTTGCAGTGCACACGAGATCGCAGTAACCCCCACCAGAACGTCGGCGCCCAAGGTGTGGTCCAGCGTGCGGCAACGCCATCCGCCGTCATCGTCATGGCCCCAAGCCAAAGCCGAGGCCTCGGCCACCTCGGTCGGCGCATGGGTCTGAGCGCCAGAGACCGACATCAAACCCTGCGCATGCGCAATGCCATGAAAGGCCGCCAACGCTTGCGCGCCCAGCAGCAACAACGCCAGCAGCCACGCAAATGCACGGTGGCGCAGGGGCGTTGCAGGCAAGGCATGGCGGCGCATGTCAGGCTCTCAAGAAACTCTTAAAAGTTTTGCGGAACTTGTCCACCTTGGGCGAGATGACATGCGCGCAATAGCCTTGGCCCGGATGCTGCGCAAAGTAGTGCTGGTGGTAGGCCTCGGCCCGGGAATAATTGCTTCGCATTTCAATCTCAGTGACCACGCGCCCACCGCAGGCTGCGTGGGCCTCGTTCCAGACGGCCTGGACCACCGAGCGCTGGGACTCGTCGTGCAGATAAATGCCCGAGCGGTATTGGCTTCCCACGTCGTTGCCCTGCCGGTTCAACGTGGTCGGATCGTGTGTGGCAAAGAAGATTTCCAGTACTTGGCGCAAGGAGATGACGTCACTGTCAAAACACACCTGCACCACCTCGGCATGCCCCGTGTCGCCCCCACAAACCTGCTCGTAGGTGGGGGCCACGACATGGCCGTTGCAGTAGCCAGACTCAACGGCCAACACGCCGTTGACTTGCTCATACACCGCTTCTGTGCACCAGAAGCAGCCACCTCCCAAGGTGATGAATTCAGCGGCCATGGCGGGGTGTGTCCTCAAGGTCCTTAAACTTCGCAAATTATCACCAGTCTGACACCCGAGGGCGCCATGGCCACCAAATTCTCCTGGAACGATCCCTTCTTGCTTGACGACCAGCTCAGCGAAGACGAGCGCGCCGTGCGCGATGCCGCTCACGCCTACTGCCAAGACAAGCTGCAAACCCGCGTCTTGATGGCCGCCCGACACGAAACCTTTGACCGCGAGATCATGTCGGAAATGGGCGCCTTGGGGTTGCTCGGCAGCACCATTGAAGGCTATGGCTGCGCAGGTTTGAACTATGTCAGCTACGGCTTGGTGGCCCGTGAAGTTGAACGAGTCGACAGTGGTTACCGCAGCGCCATGAGTGTGCAAAGCTCCTTGGTCATGCACCCCATTCATGAATATGGCTCCGAAGCACAACGCCAAAAGTATTTGCCCAAGTTGGCCACTGGCGAATGGGTGGGTTGTTTTGGCCTCACAGAACCCAACCATGGCTCAGATCCTGCCAGCATGATCACCCGCGCCACACCGGTGGACGGTGGCTACCGGCTCAAGGGCGCCAAGATGTGGATCACCAATTCGCCCATCGCCGACGTGTTTGTGGTGTGGGCCAAGTTGGAAGACCCAGATGGTCAGGTGGGCGGCCAGGAAAGCATCCACGGCTTCATCCTTGAAAAAGGCATGAAGGGCCTGAGTGCGCCCAAGATCGAAGGCAAGATGAGCTTGCGCGCCAGCATCACGGGCGAGATCGTCATGGACGATGTGTTCGTGCCCGAAGCCAACTTGCTGCCAGGTGTCAACGGCCTCAAAGGCCCCTTTGGCTGTCTCAACAAAGCGCGCTACGGCATTGCCTGGGGGGCGCTGGGCGCGGCCGAATTCTGCTGGCACGCCGCACGGCAATACACGCTGGACCGCCAGCAGTTTGGTCGGCCGCTGGCGGCCAACCAACTCGTTCAAAAGAAGCTGGCTGACATGCAAACCGAAATCGCCCTGGGGCTGCAATCGGTGTTGCGGGTGGGCCGCCTGCTGGACGAACACAAGGCGGCGCCAGAAATGATTTCATTGATCAAGCGCAACTCTTGCGGCAAGGCCCTGGACATCGCGCGCATGGCCCGCGACATGCACGGCGGCAACGGCATTCATGACGAATACCACGTGATCCGCCACATGATCAATTTGGAGACGGTGAACACTTACGAAGGCACGCACGACGTACACGCCCTCATCCTGGGACGGGCGCAAACCGGCTTGCAGGCCTTCTACTGAAGAACTGAAGGCTGACGCCCCATCCTCGACCATGCATCGGTTGACAGGCCCATCACCCATGGGCACGAACACCCCACTCCCATGCACACCTGGCTGGCCACCTGGGGTCTGACCGCTTGGAAGCCGGCGCTGACCGCGCTGCTGCTGCCACCCCTGCCTTGGATCGCCTTGGTGCTGTGGGGGGCCTGGGGCTTGAGCCGCCGCCAGCGTGCAGCGTGGGTGTGGATGGTGTTGGCTTGCGTCGGTCTGTGGGCCAGCAGCAGTTCGAAAGTCGGCACCGCACTGACCCAAGTCCTGTTGTCTCCTCCTGCGGCATTGCAAAGCGAGCAGCGCCTGGCCCTGCAGCGGGAAGCCACCCAACAGCCGGGGTCTGTGGCCATTGTGGTGCTGGGGGGCGGCCGTGAACCTTGGGCACCCGAATACGACGCCCCCAACCTGAACCGATGGTCGCTGGAGCGCCTGCGCTATGGCGTGTGGTTGTCCAAGCAAACCGGGGCACCTTTGGCCTTCAGCGGCGGCGTAGGGCACGCCGGCTCCCCTGGCGTGTCAGAAGCCGAAGTGGCCACACACATCGCCGCCAACGAGTTTCAACATCCCTTGCGTTGGACAGAAAGGGACTCGCGAGACACCCGAGAAAACGCACAGCGGTCCGTCCCCTTGTTGCGCGCTGCGGGCGTGCGCCACATCGTGATCGTCACCCATGGCTGGCACATGCCCAGGTCGCTGCGGGCCTTTGAACAAGCCGTCGCCGCCACGGGAGGCGGCATGGCGCTGAGCGCGGCACCCATGGGCTTGGCCTACGACGAGCCCACTTTCGTGAGCCAATGGCTGCCTTCGGCCGAAGGCATGGCACGCGTGCGCCACGTCTTGCGGGAGTGGCTGGGCTTGCTGGCAGGCGCTTGACCGCCTTGCCCTTGAAATTCCCTTATTCGGACCCAGCTTATTAGACTCTGGGTCTTCCCTTCGGTTGTCGATTCGAAGACACTGCACTGCGTCATCACAACAGGGCCTTGCCGGCCCAGGAACAGACAATGAAATTTTGGAAAGCCACTGCACTTCTGTCGACCTTGTGTGTCGCCCTGAGCTTTTCGTTGACAACCGAGGCCAAGCGCCTGGGTGGTGGCGGCTCGACGGGCATGCAGCGCAGCGCGCCGGCCAATGGCCCTTCCAACAACGCTACACCCCCCAAGCAGGCGGCTCCGCAACAAGCGCCCACCACGCCGGCCCAAGCGGCACCCACGCCTGCTGCTCAACCGGCGCCCGTGGCTGCCACTCCACCGCAGCCCCAAAAGCGCAATTGGTTGGGGCCCCTGGCAGGTTTGGCTGCGGGTATCGGCTTGGCCGCACTGCTGAGCCATTTCGGCATGGGTGAAGCCGTGGCCAACTTCCTCATGATGGCGCTGCTGGCCATCGCCGCCGTGTTCATCATCCGCCTCATCATCAGCAAGATGCGGGGCCCACAACCGGTCAGCGCTGCGGCCGGTGCAGCCGCCGGCGCCGGATCCGCTCCCGTGATGATGGAGCCCGTCTCGCCGCGCGAGCCGACCCTGGAGCCCTCCCCCACGGCGTCCACGATGGCACGCACGGCCGATCCCGTCCCGTCGGCGTCCGCCGCCAGCGGTGCAGTCTCGGTCACGGGGCAGCCCCTGGCCCCCTTGAATGTGGCGAGTTCTGACGGTTCGGCCGCATCGGTCGCGCCTTTGACGATGCAGACCTTGCAACTGCCAGCGGGTTTTGACCAAGCGGCTTTTGAGCGCCTGGCCAAAATGATCTTCATCCGTCTGCAGGCGGCCAACGATGCGGGCAACTTGGACGATCTGCGCCAGTTCACCACGCCCGAGATGTTTGCTGCCATTCGCTTGGATCTGCAGGATCGCCAAGGTGCCACACAGACCACCGATGTGGAACGTGTCGATGCCCAAGTGGTGGACTTCACCACCGAAAACGGCCAGCAGATCGTGACCGTGCGTTTCCATGGCCTGATCAAAGAGGCCCCTGGCGCTGCGTCCGAAGCCTTTGATGAGCTGTGGCACTTGGTGCGTCCGGTGGACGAGAGTCACACTTGGGCGATTGCGGGCATCCAGCAGTCACATTGAGCTGCAGGACCCTTTGAGGCACCTGTAGAGGTGCCCCGTCGCATCGACGATTCACGGCGGCCTGCGGGCCGCCGTGTTGCTTTGCCAGGTGGCTTAGGATCTCTGCCGTGATTCCCGCTGCCCTGCGTCCTTACCCCGATTACCTGCGCCTGTGGGTGGCGCGCGTGGCCACCGTGGCCGCCGGCCAAATGATGATGGTCGCTGTGGGGTGGGAGCTTTATGACCTCACCGGATCCGCCTGGGACCTCGGGCTGGTGGGGTTGCTGCAGTTCTTGCCATCCCTGCTGTTGATGCTGGTGGCAGGACAAGTGGTGGACCGTTTCCACCGGGCGCGCATTGTGTCCATTTGTGTCGGCAGTCAAGGTCTTGTGGCCCTGCTGTTGATGCTCGGGCCGCTGCCCGGCCTGTCCCACCGGGCCTTGCTGCTCTTGTTGTCGTTGGTGCTGGGCACCATCAAGGCATTTCAGTTTCCCGCGCAACAGGCCCTCGTGCCTTTGCTCATTCCTGCCTCGGTTCTTCCTCGGGCCATGGCCTTTGGCTCTGCTGGTTTTCAGACCGCCATCATCGCCGGGCCCGCGCTGGGGGGGCTGCTTTACGCGGCAGGGGCCTCGGTGGTGTATGCCTGCTGCGCTCTGTTGTTTGTATTGGCCGGGGTGGTGGCGTGGCATGTCCATCATCCCGCTCCTGCACCCATGCCCCGCATGAATTGGAATGAGATGTTGGCGGGCGTGCGTTTTGTCCGCGATCAGCCCACACTGCTGGGCGCGATTTCGCTGGACCTGTTTGCTGTCTTGTTTGGCGGCGCCACGGCACTGCTGCCCATGTTTGCCAAAGACATTTTGCAGGTGGGCCCCTGGGGCCTGGGCTTGTTGCGCGCAGCGCCTGCGGTGGGAGCCCTGCTGATGTCCCTCGCCCTCACGCGTTGGCCAATTGAGCGGCAATCGGGACCGAAGCTGTTTGTGGCCATCGTCGTGTATGGCCTGGCCACATTGGCTTTTGGTTTGACCACATCGATGGCCCTGGCTGCCCTCGCGCTGGCCATCACCGGGGCCGCCGACATGGTGAGCATCGTGGTGCGTCAGACCATGGTGCAACTGGAAACCCCCGAAGCCATGCGAGGCCGCGTGAGTGCAGTCAATTCCGTCTTCATCGGAGCGTCCAACCAACTGGGGGAATTTGAATCCGGGGCCACAGCAGCGGTCTTGGGGCCCGTGGGCTCCGTGGTGCTCGGAGGCGTTGGCTCGATTGTGGTGGCCGTGTTGTGGTGGCGCTGGTTTCCAGGGCTGGCTCGGCGCGATGCCCTCGTCAAGCCCAGCACGCCGGGCTGGGATTTGTGATGAGCCCAGAGTGGCTGGTCCACTTGGATG
>RFSP01000078.1 GCA_009923895.1 Betaproteobacteria bacterium
GGTAAACCTGCATTGCACTGTTGCTTGACCATGCCTAAGCTCGTTGCCAACGCAACGCACACGGCTTGGAAGGATAGAAATGGTGTCAATCAACCTCCGCTCCCACGTACGCTTCTGGGCGCCACTGCTCACTTTGACCGCCTGCATGGCGTTATGGGCTCCGGTTGCGCACGCCCAAGAATGGCCTCAAAAGCCAGTCAAGGTCATCGTCCCCTTCCCGCCCGGCGGCGGTACCGACACCGTGGCCCGTCCGCTGGCGGCCAAGCTCACACAAATGACTGGGCATCAGTTTGTGCTCGACAACCGTGGTGGCGCGGGCGGCACCATTGGCGCACTCGCCGCCGCCAAGTCGGCGCCAGATGGCTACACCGTATTGCTCGCACCTGTGCATGTGGCAGTGGCCGTTTCCGCCTACAAGAACCTGCAGTACGACCTTGAAAAAGACCTCGTCCCGGTGACCACCGTGGCCATCTTCCCTGACGTGCTCGTAGCCGCCATGCGGGTGCCGGCCAAGAATCTGAACGAACTCATCTCCTTTGCCAAAGCCAACGACGGCAAGATCAACTGCGGCTCGGCCGGCAATGGCACAACCCGGCACCTGTCATGTGAAATGTTCAATGCCGCTGCGGGCATCAAAGCCACTCACGTCCCCTACAAAGGCACGGGCCCCGCCACCACCGCCTTGCTTGGCGGCGAGGTCGACTACATCTTCGAAGCTCTGGGCAGCGCTGCAGGCCACATCCGCAATGGCAAACTCAAGCCGATCGCCGTCACCTCGGCCAAGCGCTCACCGGCCTTCCCCGATGTGCCCACCGCCATGGAGTCCGGTCTGCCCGGGTTTGAGGTCACCTCTTGGTATGGCCTGTGGGTCCCCAAAGGCACAGCCACTGACGTCGTGCGTCGCCTTCACGCCCTCATCAACAAGGCCTTTGAAGACCCTGAAATGCGCGACCTCTGGGCCCGTCTGGGGGCTGAGCAAGGAGGCATCGCCCCTGAAAAATTTGGCGACTTTGTCAGTCGCGAAGTGCAAAAGTGGGGCAAGGTGGTGCGCGAGGCCAAGATCACTGTGGAGTGATCTCTCACCTCCATGGCAAACGCAGCACTGCTATCTACGCCTTTAGCGCCCCGGCCCCCCAGGCACTTCCCATATCGACCGAGCCAACCGAGTCGCCGCCAGAATCAGCGCCAATGCCATGGCGCCCAGAACCCACACCACCAACTCCATCTCAGGCCCGTGACCCAGGTAGGCCATGGAAGCGTCTGCATAAGCCAGACCTTGAATCAGCAAGGCCACCGACAACAAGCCCAAAGCCGAAAACCGCAGCGCACCGGGTTGACTCCATCGGTGCTTAAAGAGCACCAACCCCACTGCCATGGAGACATCAAACAGGGCCATGGCTTGCAGGGCAGGCACCGCCTTTTGAGGCGTAGCCCCCTCAAAGGGATCTGCCAAGACTTGTGGCACCACATACCCCAGGGTCAGCGTGGACGTGGCCACCAAGACCCACAGGGTCAAAGTCGCACCGTCCAAGGGCCGTCGATTCATGGGGTGGACGTTCCCATCAAAAAGACCAGAGGGATGTCCAAGCGATCGGCCCATGCGCGCTCGTTGTGGCCTGTGCCCTCAAACACCCGGCTCATAAAGTTTTTCTCGGTAAACCCGCGCTCACGCACAATGCGATCCACAAACACTTGGTAAGTCCCGTACAAGGCATCCAGCTGGGTGGTGCCATGGTCTTGGTACAAGCGGTGCGTGGCCGGGTCGGCCAAATGGCGACTCAAATAGTTGTACGCCGCCAGCGGCAGGGCCGCATTGTGTTCACCCAATCCCACCCAATGCGTGGAAATACCGGCAGCGCCTCCAAACACCTGTGGGTACTCATTCATGGCATACACACTGATCAAGCCACCCATGCTTGAGCCCATCACGAAAGTACCTTCTGGGCCCGAGCGTGTGGCATAGCGCGCATCGATCACCGGCTTGAGCTCGGTCACCAGATACCGCAGGTAATCGTCCGCGCGCGGTCGCCCCTGCAGCGCCTTTCCCACATAGGCCGTGCGCGTAGGCTCGGGCAAAAAGTCCAAAAACTTCTGCGGGAAATATTCGCTGTGCCGCAGCGACCCGTTGTTCCACACCCCCACCACAATGGAGTCGGGCAGCTTGCGCGCCTTGACAAGCCGGTCCACCGTCAGGTGCACATCCCAGGCCTGCTTGTTCCAGGTCTTGGACGCGTCAAACAGCATTTGCCCGTCGTGCATATACAGCACGTTGTACTTGCGCGTGGGCGAGTAATCTGCAGGGAGCCACACATCCACCGGCCGCGGGTCCACGTATTTCGAGGCGATGGCTGGCAAGCGCTCAACGCGGCCCACCGACACCTCAGGCAAAGGTTGAGCCCCTACCGCGTTGAGCATACAGACCGAGGCCATCCACAAAATCCATCTTTTCATGAGCGTGGCTATCAAATGGTGCAGACGATATTTTGCAATCCATTGCCCGAAAAAGAAAAATCCCTTGTCAATCAAAGATCAACAAGGGATTGAAGTGTTTGGCGGAGTGGACGGGGCTCGAACCCGCGACCCCCGGCGTGACAGGCCGGTATTCTAACCAACTGAACTACCACTCCGCGTGGCTGCGGCATTGCGGGCATTGCTGCCCCAAGCACCGCACGACTTGGCGTCCCCTAGGGGATTCGAACCCCTGTTACAACCGTGAAAGGGTCGTGTCCTAGGCCTCTAGACGAAGGGGACTGAACCTTCGCATCACTCACATTTTCACCACGCCCCGTCGACGCCACCTGGTGTGGTGGAGGTAAGCGGGATCGAACCGCTGACCTCTTGCATGCCATGCAAGCGCTCTCCCAGCTGAGCTATACCCCCGCCGACCGAACGTAGCCCATCATTATAGCCTGAGTTTTAAACGTGCTGCAAACGCGCCAGCACGACGGTGGGCTCAAAGAGCGCCAGCACGGCGTCTATGGAGGGCGTTTGCGCGCGGCCGCACACCAGCACGCGCACGGCCGGCGCCAGCTGGGGCATTTTTAGACCGTGAGCGGTCAGGGTCTCTTTAATGGCCGCCGCAATGGTCGCCTTGTCCCACACCCCCACCGACAGTGCCGCCAATCGGTCCCGAAGGTCACGCACACCGGGCTTGACGGCATCGCTCACGTGCGCTTGCAACTCCTGCTCAGAAGGCGACACCGCCAAGAAGAACATGCTGAGCCAGTCGGCCAACTCCACCAGCGTACTGCAGCGGTCTTTGAACAAGGCACAGGCCCGGGCCAGGTGGTCTGCTTGAGTCTGCGTAATCCCACGCGCCACCAGGTGCGGCACCACCAAAGCTGCCAAGCGCGCATCGTCCGCCTGCTTGATGTAGTGTGCATTCACCCAGGCGAGCTTGGCAGGATCCCACTGCGCCGGGCTCTTGGCCAGGTGCGAGCCGTCAAACCAGCTCACCATTTGCTCGCGGGTGAACAACTCATCGTCGCCATGGCTCCACCCCAAACGGGCCAGGTAGTTCAGCATGGCCTCGGGCAGGTAGCCCGCTTCTTCGTAGGCCGTCACGCTCACCGCCCCGCGGCGCTTGGACAGTTTCAAGCCGTCGTCGCCCAAGATGATGGGGCAATGCCCAAACTGCGGCAGCGGCGCACCCAGTGCGCGAAAGATATTGATCTGCCACGGGGTGTTGTTGACGTGTTCGTCACCGCGAAACACGTGCGTGATGCGCATGTCCCAATCGTCCACCACCACGGCAAAGTTGTAGGTGGGCACGCCGTCAGTTCGCAAGATGATGAGGTCGTCGATCTCGCGGTTGCTGATGGTGATGGGGCCTTTGACCAGGTCGTTCCAGCTCACATCACCGTCTTGCGGGTTGCGAAACCGCACCACCGGTTTCACGCCTTCTGGCACGGGGGGCAATACCTTGCCAGGCTCAGGGCGCCACCGCCCGTCGTAATGGGTCTTCTCGCCGCGCGCACGCTGGGCTTCGCGCATGGCATCCAACTCTTCGGGCGAGCTGTAGCAGCGGTAAGCCAGACCTGCATCAATGAGCTGCTGCGCCACGGCCTGATAGCGCTCCAAGCGCTGCATTTGGTAGATGGGCCCTTCGTCACAGTCCAGCCCCAGCCACTTCATCGAGGCCAGAATCTGGTCGACCGACTCGGCCGTGGAGCGCGCCACATCGGTGTCTTCGATGCGCAAGATGAACTGCCCACCGTAATGTCGGGCATAAGCCCAAGAGTACAAAGCCGTGCGGGCCGTGCCCAAATGCAAAAAGCCCGTGGGCGATGGCGCAATGCGGGTGCGTACCGCAGACGCGGCAACGGCAGAAGGCGAAGGCGTGGTCATGACAGTCGTGACAATCCGGTCCAGAGGTCTTCTTTCACGTCTTCCACATCTTCAAGACCCACGGCCACGCGAATCATGCCTTGCGTGATGCCCGCCGACAGGCGCTGCTCTTCAGTGAGCCGGCCGTGAGACGTGCTGGCCGGATGCGTGATGATGGTCTTGGTGTCACCCAGGTTGGACGTGATGGACAGCAACCGTGTGGAGTCAATGACATGAAACGCATGCTCGCGCCGAGCTTCTGGCGTTTGGCCAATGACCTCAAAAGACAACACCGCGCCGCCCAGCCCGGATTGCTGGTTCATGGCCAGCGCATGCTGTGGATGCGAAGGCAGCCCCGGGTAGTACACACGGCTGACCCCCGGCTGCGACTCGAGCCACTGCGCGAGCTTGTGGGCCCGCGCCGTTTGCGCTTCCATGCGCACGCTCAGGGTCTCCATGCCTTTGAGCACCACCCAGGCATTGAAAGGCGACAGGCTCAGCCCGGCGCTGCGCATCACGGGCATGAGTTTGCTGTCAATCAGCGCTTCGTCGCCGCACACAGCACCGGCCACCACACGACCCTGCCCATCGAGGTATTTGGTGCCCGAATGCACCACCAAGTCGGCGCCGAAGCGGGCGGGTTGTTGCAAAGCGGGCGAGCAAAAGCAGTTGTCCACCGCCAGCAGCGCACCCACCTCGTGCGCCAAATTCGCCAGGGCCTGAATGTCGCAAATTTCGGTCAGGGGGTTGCTGGGCGTCTCGGCAAACAGCAGCTTGGTATTGGGCCGCACCGCCGCCTTCCACTCGTCCAATTCGGTCTGTGACACAAAGGTGGTCTCGATGCCGAACTTGCCAAAGTCTTGCAGCAGCTTGATGGTGGCGCCAAACACGCTGCGTGAGCACAGCACATGGTCCCCCCCCTTCAGCAAGCCCAACACCAACAGGGTGATGGCCGACATGCCACTGGAGGTGCCAATGCAACCCGTGGTGCCCTCCAATGCGGCCAAGCGCCGCTCCATCATCATGACGGTGGGGTTGGAAAAGCGCGAGTAGACAAAGGCCTCTTCTTCGTTGCCAAACCGCGCTGCGGCCTTGGCCGAGTCGGGGTGCACGAAAGAGCTGGTCAAAAACAGCGCTTCAGAGTTCTCCCCCCAAGCAGAGGCTGGCAGGCCTTCTCGCACGGCCAAGGTGTCGCGCCGCACTCCGGGCGGGAACTTCACCCGCGGAATCTTTTTATTTTGGGCATCCATGGTTCATTCTCCTGGCCGCTCGTGCAAGGCCAGCCGGCTGCTGTTGGCGGATTCTTCCTCTTCATTGAATTGCAGACGGCGTTGCGCTTGCATGGCGGCAAAGTCCGCGGCGGACACGTCGCCCGTGATGTAGTGACCGTCAAAGCAACTGGCCTCAAAACCCGACAGCGAAGGGTTGAGTTGCCCAACCACCCGTTTCATGGCGTCCACGTCTTGATAGATCAAGGCGTCAGCCCCAATGAACGCGCGGATTTCTTCCAATGTGCGGCCATGGGCAATGAGCTCTTCACCCGTGGGCATGTCAATGCCATACACGTTGGGGAACTTCACCGGCGGTGCCGCTGAGGCCATATAGACCTTGCGGGCGCCTGCCTCACGCGCCATCTGCACGATTTCTTTGCTGGTGGTCCCCCGCACAATGGAGTCGTCCACCAGCAACACATTGCGGCCTTTGAACTCCATGCCGATGGCATTGAGCTTTTGTCTCACGCTGCGCTTGCGCACTGCCTGCCCCGGCATGATGAAGGTGCGGCCCACGTAGCGATTTTTTACAAAACCCTCGCGATAAGGTTTTCCAATGCGGTGGGCCAGTTGCATGGCACTGGGGCGGCTGGACTCTGGGATGGGAATGACCACATCGATGGCCGAGGGCGGCATGGCGGAGATGACCCGCTGCGCCAAGGTCTCGCCCATGTTCAATCGCGCGTGATACACCGAAATGCCGTCCATGACCGAATCGGGTCGGGCCAGATACACGAACTCAAAAACACACGGATTCAACGAGGGGCGTTCGGCACATTGGTGCGCATGCACGCGGCCCTTCATGTCCACAAAGACGGCCTCGCCCGGCGCCACGTCTCGCGTCAGGCGGTGCCCGGTGCCTTCCAAGGCCACCGACTCGCTGGCCACCATCACGTCTGCTGCATGCTCGCCCTGACCTTGCCCGAAGCAAAGAGGCCGAATGCCAAATGGGTCTCTAAATGCCAGCAGTCCATGGCCCGCAATGAGCGCCACCACGGCATATGACCCCTTGAGGCGTCGGTGAACCGCCCCCACCGCGTTGAAAATGGCCTGCGGCGTCAGCGGCAAATCGGCCGCGGCTTTTTCCAGTTCGTGCGCGAGCACATTGATGAGCACCTCGGTGTCGCTGCCCGTGTTGATGTGCCGCCGGTCCACCGCAAACAGTTCTTGCTTGAGCGCGGCCGCATTGGTCAGGTTGCCGTTGTGCACCAACACGATGCCGTAGGGCGCATTCACATAAAAGGGCTGGGCCTCTTCTTCGCTGTAGGCGTTGCCGGCCGTGGGGTAGCGCACTTGGCCCAGGCCCACCGTGCCTGGCAGGGCCCGCATGTTTCGTGTCCGGAACACATCGCGCACCATGCCACGTGCTTTGTGCATAAAGCACTTGGTGTCTTGCATGGTCACGATGCCTGCCGCATCTTGGCCGCGGTGCTGCAGCAGCAGCAATGCGTCATAAATCAACTGATTGACTGCAGACTGGGAGATGACGCCAACAATGCCACACATGCCAAGGTCTTTCAGTGTGAGTTCATGCAGGCAGCCACTGGGCCAAGGCCGAAGGCAACAAAGGTTTGACCCCTTGCACGGCCACCATGAGCCAACGGGCTACCAAAGAAGACTGCCACAGCGGTGATTGTGCCGCCGGAGTCAAGGCCACCACCGTCGCCACCAACATCAGAAGCACCCCGCCGCGAATCAGGCCAAACACGGCGCCCAGCAACCGATCGGGCCATGTGAGGGGGGTGGCTGAGACCACCAGTTTCACCAGCTTGGCCAACAAGGTCCAGACCACCAAGGCGGCCACGAAGGCCAGCACCAAGGCGGCCGAATGGTTGAGCGCCCCGCCCGCCGCGCCAATGGGGATGTGCGGTGCGATCCGCGGCGCAGCCCAACCCGACACAAAGTAAGCCACCAGCCACCCGGCCAGCGACATCATTTCAAACACCAAGCCCCGAAACAATCCCACCAAAACGGAGACCAACACCACGGCGCCCAATGTCAGATCCACCCAGGCGTGATCGTCCATCAGCGGCTCCCTTGCTTCACAAGGTCAGCACCGAGGCCGGCAAATTTGCGGCACGCAACTTGGCCGCCGCCTGCTGAGCTTCTTCGCGGGTCTTGAACGGCCCCACCCGCACGCGCGTGCGCTTGCCATTGGGAGTGTCCACCTCTTGGGTGTAGGTTTTCAGGCCCAGCTTCTCGGCCTTGCTGCGGGCCTCGCGGGTGGCTGCGGCATCGGCAAACGCCCCCACTTGCACGGTGAATTTGCCGGCCTTGGCGTCTGACTTCGCGTCCGGCTTGGTTTCTTTCTTG
>RFSP01000079.1 GCA_009923895.1 Betaproteobacteria bacterium
TTCAAAAGATGCGACCCAACGCTCCTGTCAAACCCGTGCCTTGGCAACCGGGTGCCATGATGGCCGCGCCGTCTGTGTCGTCGGCGTCGTCGGCGTCTTCAGCAGCATCCGCAGCGGCACCGTTGCCGGCTTCGGGCCCGGCATCAAATCCAGAGCTCAAAACCCGCTGAGGCCCCATGGCGCAGTTCTTCATTCGCCGCCCCGTGTTTGCATGGGTCATCGCTCTTTTCATCATGGTCATGGGCGGGGTGGCCATCACGCAATTGCCGGTGGCCCAGTACCCCTCTGTGGCACCGCCCACCATCATCGTCTCAGCCTTCTACCCGGGCGCATCGGCCCGAGCCATGGAAGCCAGTGTGCTCAGCGTGATTGAGCGAGAAATGAATGGCTCACCGGGTTTGATTTACATGGAATCGGTGGCCCAGGCCGATGGGTCTGGGTCCATCTCCTTGAGCTTTGAACCTGGAACCTCGCCGGATCTGGCTCAGGTGGATGTTCAAAACCGTCTCAGTCGTGCCAACCCAAGACTGCCGCAGGTGGTGGTGCAGCAGGGAGTGCGGGTCGACAAGGCCCGAACCAATTTTTTGCTGTTCATCATCTTGTCCTCTGAAGACAAGCGCTTGGACCCGGTGGCGCTGGGAGACTTTGCCGCCCGCAACGTGTTGCCTGAAATCCAACGAGTCTCTGGGGTGGGGCAAGCACAACAGTTTGGCACTGAGCGCGCGATGCGCATCTGGATCGATCCGGCCAAACTGGTGGGCTACCGGCTGTCCACGGCGGATGTGAATGCCGCGATCGCTGCGCAAAATGCCCAAGTGTCATCGGGAACCTTGGGAGACTTGCCCAATGTGGCCGGGCAGGGCATCTTTGCCACCGTGGTCGTTCGGGGGCAATTGACCACCGAGGAAGAGTTTGGCAATGTGGTGCTGAGAGCCAACCCTGACGGTTCGACGGTTCGACTGCGCGATGTGGCACGCATCGAGTTGGGCGCGCAGTCTTACACCCCCTTGGCCCGTTTGAACGGGCAGCCGTCCACGGGCATTGGTGTTCAACTGTCGCCCACCGGAAACGCACTGGCCACTGCCGAGGCCATACGCAAGCGACTCGATCAGCTGTCGCCTTATTTCCCTCAAGGCGTCAAAGCCACGATCCCATTTGACAGCTCACGTTTCATTCAAATTTCCATCCGACAGGTGGTGGAAACGCTGCTTGAAGCGGTGCTGTTGGTCTTTTTGGTGATGTATCTCTTCCTTCAGGACTTCAGGTACACGCTCATTCCCACTTTGGTGGTGCCCATCTCGCTGCTGGGGACCTTTGCGGCCTTGCTGGCCATGGGGTTTTCGATCAATGTCTTGACGATGTTCGGCATGGTGCTGGTGATTGGCATCGTGGTCGATGACGCCATCGTGGTGGTAGAAAACGTCGAGCGCATCATGAGTGAAGAGGGATTGAGTCCGCTGGATGCCACTCGAAAGGCCATGGGACAAATCTCAGGCGCCATCATTGGGGTGACCGTGGTGCTGGTGTCCGTCTTTGTGCCGCTGGCGTTTTTCAGCGGCGCTGTGGGCAGCATTTACCGCCAGTTCTCGGCGGTCATGCTCACGTCGATCTTGTTTTCGGCCTTTATGGCTTTGTCGTTTACGCCTGCTTTGTGCGCGACCTTGCTCAAGCCTGTGCAAGCGGGACATCACCACGCCAAGACGGGGCTTTTTGGTGCGTTCAACCGAGGATTCACTCAGGCAGCCAAGGGCTACGAAAGCTGGGTTGCGATCATCCTCAAGCGCTCTGCGCGGATGTTGGTGGTCTATGGATTGATCGTCGGGGGATTGGTTGTGCTTTTCAGCCGATTGCCCACCTCGTTCTTGCCCAATGAGGACCAAGGCAATATCTTGGTGAATGTGCAATTGCCGCCGGGTGCTACCCAGGGCCGAACCGAGGCTGTCATGAAGCAAGTGGAGGCTTTCATGCTGTCGCAGCCGGAGGTTCAGAGCATGGTGAGCGTGTTGGGTTTCAGCTTCTCCGGGAGTGGACAAAATGCCGCGCTGGGTTTTGTGACCTTGAAAGACTGGGATCAACGTCCTTCGTCGTCGCAGTCGGCGCAGGCGTTGGCAGGGCGGTCTTTTGGCGCGCTGGCCGGCATTCGTGATGCATTCATCTTTCCAGTGAGTCCGCCGCCGATTCCGGAACTTGGACGTGCCAATGGATTCGCCTTCAGGCTTCAAGACCGCGGAGGCAAAGGGCATGATGCCTTGCTGGCGGCACGAAATCAGCTGCTGGGCATGGCGTCCAAAAGTCCATTGCTGCGTGCCGTGCGTCCCGATGGACTGGAGGACGCCTCACAACTGGAGATCAAGGTCGATCGCGACAAGGCTTTCGCGATGGGGGTGAGTTTCACCTCCATCAATGCCTCCTTGTCTACGGCGCTGGGGTCGTCGTATGTCAACGACTTTCCCAATGCGGGACGCATGCAACGGGTGGTGGTGCAAGCCGATGCACCAAACCGCATGCAGCCTGAAGATCTGATGAAAATTCCGGTGCTCAATGCCTCGGGGCAGTCGGTGCCGATGGCAGCTTTCGCCAGTGCCAAATGGACCGTGGGCCCGATGCAAACGGTGCGCTACAACGGCTACCCCACCATGCGCATTGCCGGCGAACCTGCATCCGGTTACAGCACCGGTGCCGCCATGGCAGAAATGGAGCGTTTGGCGGCCCAATTGCCCGAAGGATTCGCCTTCGAATGGACGGGCATCTCTCGAGAAGAGCGGCTGTCGGGGTCCACCGCTTTCATCCTGTTTGGATTTTCCCTGCTGTCGGTCTTTTTGTGTCTGGCCGCCCTGTATGAGAGTTGGTCCATACCACTCGCAGTGCTTTTGGTGGTGCCCTTGGGCGTGGTCGGTGTGGTGGCCGGTGTCGGTGCGCGAGGACTGGAAAACGATGTGTATTTCAAGGTCGGCCTCATCACCATCATCGGACTGTCGGCAAAAAATGCGGTGCTGATCATTGAGTTCGCCAAAACCCTCCATGCCCAAGGTCAAGGGCTGGTGGAGTCGGTGCTGGCCGCCTGCCACATGCGGTTCCGGCCCATTTTGATGACCTCGATGGCCTTCATCCTGGGGGTATTGCCATTGGCCATTGCCAGCGGCGCCGGGTCTGCAGGACAGCGAGCCATCGGCACGGGCGTGATCAGTGGCATGGTGACGGCCACTTCATTGGCCATCTTCTTCGTGCCTTTGTTCTTTGTGTGGGTGCGCCGTGTCTTCAAGGGCTCCAACACCGCAGGAGATCAGCCATGAGGGCCCATCCAGGTTGCTGGATGTTGGGCTTGCTGCTGTTGACGGCTTGCGCCACGGAGGTCGTGGAGACACCGCGAAGCGACATCGCCGCCGCCGTGAAATCTTGGCCCACGGTTTCATCGGAGCCTGGGGCCTCGGCGGCCATGAACTCCACGGCGATGTCCGACGCACTGGGTTGGCGGGTGTTTTTTACCGATCCCCAACTCCAAGATCTCATCGACAAGGCCCTGCGCAACAACCGAGATCTGCGTATTGCGGCCTTGAACGTGGAGCAAGCGCTGGCGGTGTCCAAGGCAAGAGAGGCGGATTTTTGGCCTTCTTTGGTGTTGGGCTTGACCGGCCTGAGACAGACGGCGGCCGGTGGCAAGGTGGTGAGCAGCACTTCGGTGGGCTTGCAGGCCAGTGGCTATGAGCTGGACGTCTTTGGCCGTTTGCGCGGTCTCAGTGATGTGGCCGCGGCCCAGGTGTTGGCCGCCTCGGAAAGCCGCCGGGCCGTTCAAATAGGTTTGGTTGCGGCCGTGGCATCGGCCTTGGTCACTCTCAGAACCGACGATGAGCTTTGGAGGCTGGCCAAAGAAGTGGAAGCGACTCGCATCACGACCCAACGATTGGTGCGGCTGCGGGTTGAGCACGGCGCCAGCTCGAATCTGGATTTGCGTGCTGCAGACGCCGCGCTGGAGGCCGCCAAGGCAGCGGTGCTGCAAGCCGAGCGGCAACGCGCGGCCGATCTTCATGCGTTGGGCCTGTTGGTGGGTGAGCCTGCCCCGGTGCTTACAGCGCCCACGGCTCAGTGGGAGTCGGGCATTGGCGCCGTGGAATTGGCCGCAGGATTGCCGGCCGACGTATTGGCTCGGCGGCCCGACGTGCGTCAAGCGGAGGAGGCGCTCCAAGCGGCGCAGGCCAATTTGAGGGCCGCACGTGCGGCCTTGTTCCCTCGAATTGTCTTGACCGGCACCGCCGGGACCACCAGCACCGAGTTGTCCAATCTATTCAAAGCCGGCTCCTGGGGGTGGAGCGTGGCGCCGCAACTGCTTCAATCCGTGTTTGACGCAGGGCGCAATCGCGCAGCGTTGGACCAGGCGCGGTCGGGAGGCTCGATTGCATTGGCCCAGTACGAAAAGTCCATCCAGACCGCGTTTCGAGAAGCGGCCGATGCCATCGTGTCCCATGCCACTTGGAAAACGCAGTGGCAGGCCGTGAGCCAACAAGACCAATCGGAGCAGGCACGTCTGGCGCTGAGCCGGCTGAAGTTTCAGCACGGTGCCATCAGCCAGCTCGACCTGTTGGAGGCCGATCGGGCGGCCCGGGGAACGCAATTGCTACGACTTCAGGCCCAAGCACAAGCCTTGCAATCGCGCATCACGCTCTACAAGGCCCTGGGAGGCGGTTGGCAGTGACGACGATTTAAAAAGGGGTCCCGTGCGATTGGGGCCCACCCAGGAGAACTGAGGCCTTCCACACGCTTCGGGCTCCTCGCAGCCCTGGGTTTCAAAGATCGTCTGATTGACACTATGATGTTCGGTTGATGCACCCCTGACCGTCCGGGGGTGAGGGGATTGCATGTCCATGGTGTCGCTGGCTCTGCGCCGGCCCTACACGTTTATTGTCATGGCGATCATGATTGTGGTCGCCTCGCCATTTGCTCTGTTGAGCATGGCCACCGATATCTTTCCGGAAATCAACATTCCGGTGGTCAGCATCATCTGGAATTACAACGGCTTGTCGGCCCAAGAAATGGGCCAGCGCATCACCTCGCAAGCCGAACGCAGCTTGACCACCACCGTCAGCGATATCGAGCACATCGAGTCTCAGTCACTGGCGGGTATTTCTGTCATCAAGGTTTTCTTTCAGCCCAACGCCAACATCCAAACGGCCATTGCGCAAGTGGTGGCGGTATCGCAATCGCAGGTGCGGCAATTGCCCCCCGGCATCACACCCCCGTTGGTGATCAAGTATTCGGCTTCGAGCATCCCGGTCATTCAGCTGGGTTTGTCCAGTCCCACGCTGCCTGAACAATCGGTGTTTGATGCCGCGGTCAACATCTTGCGCCCCCAGCTCATCACGGTGCCCGGCGTGGCCGTGCCATTCCCTTATGGCGGCAAGAACCGGCTGGTCTCGGTGGACCTGGACATGGAGGCCTTGCAGGCGCGTGGGCTCTCGCCTGCCGACGTGGTCAATGCGGTCAACGCCCAAAACCTCATCTTGCCGTCCGGAACGGCCAAGTTCGGCGGCACTGAATACACCGTGCGCATGAACGCATCGCCTTCGGTGCTCAGCGAACTCAACGACCTGCCCGTGAGAACACAAAACGGCGCCACGCTGTTGCTCAAAGACGTGGCCCAGGTGCGAGACGGGTTTGTGAACCAGACCAATGTGGTGCGGCAAGATGGCGCACGAGGGGTGTTGTTGTCGGTGTTGAAAAATGGCGGAGCTTCCACCTTGGACATCGTGGACAACCTTCGCAAACTCTTGCCCAAGGCGCAGGATCTGCTTCCGGCAGACGTCAAGGTCACGCCGCTGTTCGACCAGTCGGTCTTCGTCAAAGCCGCGGTGATGGGGGTGATCAGTGAGGGGCTCATTGCGGCCGGGTTGACGGCGGCCATGGTGCTGCTGTTCCTGGGCAGTTGGCGCAGCACCTTCATCATTGCCCTGACCATTCCGCTGTCGGTGCTGTGTTCCATCTTGCTACTTCGATCTTTGGGCGAAACGCTCAATCTCATGACCTTGGGGGGTCTGGCGCTGTCGGTGGGCATTCTGGTGGATCAGGCCATTGTGACCATCGAGAACATCGAGCGCCACATTCACATGGGCAAGGACATAGAGCAGGCCATCGTGGTGGGTGCGGGCGAGATCGGCGTGCCGGCCTTTGTGGCCACGCTGTGCATTTGCATCGTGTTCGTGCCGATGTTTTTCTTGTCAGGTGTTTCGCGGTTTTTGTTTGTGCCCATGGCCGAGGCGGTGGTGTTCGCCATGGCGGCTTCCTACATTTTGTCGCGAACCCTGGTTCCCACCCTGGTGATGCTGCTCATGCGCGGGCAGGATGTCCACGTCTCCGGACAAGCCAAGGCCAACGCCTTCCGTCGCATTCATCTGGCCTTTGACCGGTCTTTTGAACGCTTGCGTGACGGTTACTCCAACGTCTTGGCGCTTTTGCTGCAGCGCCGACGCAGCTTTGCGCTGGGGTTCACGCTTTTTTGTGTGGCGTCTTGCGGTTTGTACGCTGCGCTCGGGCGCGACTTTTTCCCGAGTGTGGACGCTGGCCAGATTCGCCTGCACCTGCGCGCAGCCACGGGGACGCGCATTGAAGAAACGGCCCGTCTTGCCGACCGTGTGGAGGCGGTGATTCGCGAGATGGTGCCTCCTGGCGAGTTGGAGACCATTTTGGACAATATTGGCGTGCCCAACAGCGGCATCAATTTGTCCTACAGCAACGCGGGAACGATAGGGACATTTGACGCGGAGATCTTGCTGTCTCTGCGCCACGGACATCGACCCACCGACGAGATCGTGTCGCAGTTGCGCGCTGAGTTGCCGGGCCGATTCCCAGGGGTGGAATTTTTCTTCCAGCCGGCCGACATCGTCACGCAAATTCTGAATTTTGGATTGCCGGCGGCCATCGACGTGCAGTTTTCGGGGGGCAATGTCCAAGCCAATGCCTTGCTGGCTGCGGAGTTGACCAAATCGTTGAAGCAAATTCCTGGTGCGGTGGATGTGCATGTCCACCAGCGTTTGGATGCCCCGGTGGTCGATCTCAAGATGGACCGCATGCGCCTGCAACAAATGGGCTTGAGCGCTTTCAACGTGGGCCAAAACGTTTTGGTGAGCTTGTCTGGGAGTTCACAAACGGCGCCAGCGTTTTGGCTCGACCCACGCAATGGCGTGGTGTACAACATCGCCATTCAGACGCCGCAATACGGCATGGATTCTTTGAACGCGCTGTTGAACATGCCCGTGGCGCCTCAGCTCAGCAGCTTGCCCGGGTCGCAAGTGCCCACCGCCTTGGCGGGTCCGGGAAGTTTGGGGGCCATGGCAGGGACTCAGGTGTTGGGCAACTTGGTCGAGACGTCGCCAGGCCGTCAGGCCGCTGTGGTTTCTCGCTACAACATCCAGCCGGTGGTCGACGTGTACGTCAGCGTGCAAGGGACCGATTTGGCGGCAGTGGCCGCGCAGGTGCGCAAGAAGGTCGATGAAATCCGACCCAAATTGGCCAAGGGCTCGCAAGTGACGCTGCGAGGTCAGGTGCAGACCATGCAAGACTCCTTTGTGGGCCTGGGTGTCGGGCTGGCCATGGCCATTGTGTTGGTCTACCTGTTGGTGGTCATCAACTTCCAGGCCTGGATCGATGCGGGCATCATCATTGCAGCACTGCCCGCGGCGGTGGCGGGCATTGCGTGGATGCTCTTCTTAAGCGGAACGACGTTGAGTGTGCCTGCCTTGACTGGCGCCATCATGACGGTGGGCGTGGCCACGGCCAACAGCATCCTGGTGGTGTCCTTTGCGCGTCAAAGGCTGCACGAAGGCGCCGCGCCATTGGACGCGGCATTGGAAGCGGGACGCACCCGCATTCG
>RFSP01000080.1 GCA_009923895.1 Betaproteobacteria bacterium
GCTCGGCGCCAGCGAGGGCCGGACTCTCATTGAGAGCCAAGAGTCTGACTTGTTGGCTTACATGGCGCACCGCCATGCCGCCACGCGCGCCACCACCGCCAATCGGCGCTTGACGGTATTCAAACGCTTTTTTCGTTGGGCCTTGCGTGAACATCTCATCGCGGCCGATCCCACATTGCGATTGACCGCGGCCAAGCAGCCCTTGCGCGTGCCCAAGGCCCTCAGTGAAGGGCAGGTGGAGTCTTTGATTGCAGCTCCTGATACCGACACGGCTCTGGGCTGCCGTGACCGCGCCATGTTGGAGCTTTTGTATGCCAGCGGGCTGAGGGTGAGCGAGCTGGTGTCACTCAAGACAGTGCATGTGAGCCTGGACGAGGGCGCCTTGCGGGTCATGGGCAAGGGTGCCAAAGAGCGGCTGGTGCCTTTTGGTGCCCAGGCCCACGAATGGATTCGACGCTACGTGAGCGGTGCGCGTGCAGACATTCTCCAAGGCCGCGCCAGCGATGCGCTCTTTGTGACTGGCCGCGGAGGACCCATGACGCGCCAGGCCTTTTGGTTGTTGATCAAACGCTACGCCCGTGTGGCAGGTGTGGACGCGCCGTTGTCACCCCACACCCTGCGCCATGCCTTTGCGACCCATCTGCTCAACCACGGTGCCGATTTACGAGCCGTGCAGATGCTGCTGGGCCATGCCGACATTTCCACCACCACCATCTACACCCACGTGGCGCGAGAGCGGCTCAGGCAACTCCACGCGCAGCACCATCCCAGGGGTTGACGGGCCGCCTCATTCCTCGGTCATGGAAGCCAGGTCTTCCGTGCTGAACCCCGCCTTTTTTCGTGCCGCCAAATTCAGCGGAGCGCGTAAGCGTGGCGCGCCATGCTCGCGTGCCAAGCGGCGATAGTGACTCACGGGATCCAGGCCTTGTTGTTCACAAAGCCATCGATACCAATGGTTGCCGATGGCCACATGCCCGATCTCATCGCGCAGAATCACCTCCAAGATGTCCACGGCGCGCTGGTCACCGGCACGCGCCAACCGGGCCTGCATGGGTGGCGTGGCGTCCAATCCCCGGGCTTCGAGGGTTCTGGGCACCAAGGCCATTCGCGCCGTGATGTCGTGGGCAGTCTTCATGACCATGGTCCACAAACCATCGTGGGCCACAAAGTCCCCGTACTGGTGTCCATAAGAGGCCAGATGGTCTGCCAGCAATTCAAAGTGGTGGGCCTCCTCAAAGGCCACACGCAGCCAGTCGGTGTAATAGGCCGCCGGCATCCCGGCAAACCGCCACACCGCGTCGAGCGCCAGATTGATGGCATTGAACTCGATGTGGGCCACCGCATGGAGCAGGGCCGCACGGCCCTCTGGGCTGAAGGGACTGCGGCGGCTGACCTGTGCCGGGGGCACCAGGAGGGGGTGCTGCGGCCGTCCTGGAAGCCCCATGGGCTCATCCCACTGCATTTCGGGATCCAAACTCGCTCCTGTGGCGTGGAGCTGCCACAAGCGCTGGGTTTGCACCACCTTTTGCGCAGGATCTTCAATTTGTAGGACGTTCAACGCCTGATGTCGAATCTCCATCTCTACAATTATCGGTTTTCTCCAGGAGATGTCGCATGGCGGTGTATGCACTGAATGAATGGGAGCCTCAGATTGCGCCCTCTGCCTGGGTGGCCGACAGCGCGACCGTGGTAGGTCGGATCACGCTGGGCGAGGAGGTGAGCGTTTGGTATGGCGTGGTGGCCCGTGCCGATTCTGCGCCCATCCATGTGGGAGCGGGCTCGAACATCCAGGACAACAGCGTGTTGCACGTGGATGAAGGCATGCCCTTGATCATCGGCGAGAACGTCACCGTGGGTCACCAAGTGATGCTCCACGGCTGCACCATTGGCGATGGGTCCCTCATCGGCATTCAGGCCGTGGTCCTCAACGGCGCCAAGATTGGAAAAAATTGTTTGGTGGCCGCAGGCGCCTTGGTGACCGAGGGCAAAGAATTTCCCGACAACTCTTTGATCATGGGCGCTCCCGCCCAAGCGGTTCGTGAACTCTCCGAGACTCAAAGGGAACGAATCAAACACAGCGCCCGCTATTACGTGGCCAATGCCAAACGGCACCGCGACGGTGCCAAGAAGATTGCCTGATGGACCAGCTGCACAAATTTCTGTTTGAAGGCTTGCCAGTACGGGGCATGTTGGTCCGCCTGACCTCCAGTTGGCAAGAGTTGTGTCGCCGGCGTGACCCACAACAGGGCGGCGCTGGCGCGTGGCCGCAACCGGTGCAAAGCCTGTTGGGTCAGATGGCAGCTGCAGGCGTGTTGATGCATGCCAATATCAAATTCAATGGCGCGCTCATCTTGCAAATTCAGGGCGATGGTCCGGTTCCATTGGCGGTGTGCGAGGTGCGGCCGGGGCTGCAGTTTCGGGCCACGGCCAGCGTAAAAGGCGAGGTGTCGCCTGGGGCGGGTCTTTCTGATTTGACCAATGCCGGGGGGCATGGCCGCTGTGCGATCACGCTCGACCCGCAAGACCGATTGCCGGGTCAACAGCCCTATCAAGGGGTGGTGCCCTTGCATGGCGACCAACGTGAGCCATTGCAATTGTTGTCCCAGGTGTTGGAGCATTACATGCTGCAATCCGAGCAGCTCGACACCCGCATGGTGCTCGCTGCCAACGACCAGATGGCTGCGGGCTTGCTGATCCAACGCCTGCCAACCGAAGGCGAAGGCAACTTGGCGCAGCGCCGGCGAGAAGACGACATCGGATTGAGCGAGGGGTTCAACCGCATCGCCCACCTGGCGGCCACGCTCACCTCAGAGGAGTTGTTGTCCTTGGATGCCGACACCGTGCTGCGGCGTCTGTTCTGGGAAGAGCCCATGGTCAGATTTGAGCCGGTGGTGCCTCGGTTTTCTTGTACATGTTCGCGCGAGCGCGTCACGCACATGCTGTTGGGACTGGGGCGCCCGGAGGTGGACAGCATCCTTGCCGAACAAGGGCTAGTGGACATAGGCTGTGATTTTTGTGGCCAGCACTACCGCTTCGATGCGGTCGATGTTGGAGAGGCCTTTACACCACCAACGGATCTCGGTCGCGGAAACTCGACGCTCAACTGACCTGCTGAAATCGCCGACGAACCGCGGGTTCTGCATGACGTATCGCGCAGGCCAGTCGTTGAGGTCCCAAGCCTGCGACGCTGGCCCAAGGCAGATGGTGGGTCATCAATAGCTGGCGCAGGGCCTGGTCTACGGGCTGTCGCACGTGCGGGCCATCACGCTGCAGGCCGTCCGCTTCCCACGGCAAGTCCAAGTCGGTCAGCAAGGTCAGGTCCACCCGCGCATGTGCCTGCACCGCCAGGGGCTCCAGGCTTGGGTCATCGAACAGGAGTTGGCTGTAAACCGCTGTCATCAAGGCCGTGGTGTCGCACACGACCACATCGTGGCAGGCCGCCGCCGCCTCAATCAGATCGGTCTGTTTTCGCGCGATGGCCTCTTGCTCATGCCTTTGAGGCGTGCGGCCATTTTGATGGCACCATGTGCGCAGCCACTCGGGTACCCAGGTGGTCCGCAGGTGCAATTGTTCGCCCAGGGCCGTGGTCAAAGCCTGGGCGAGGGTGGTCTTGCCGGTGCTTTCCGCACCCAAAACGGCAATGACGAATCCGCCCATCCTGTCACCCATGATGGGGCACCTTTTCTGCCCTCTTTTCAACTCTCATGTACCCGATCCATTGGCGCAAGCCGATCCATGACAACACCGCAAAAACCGCGTAAAGACCGGCAGTCAGCCACAGGTGCTTGTAAACGAACAAACCCAAGCTGAAGACATTCACGCCCAACCAAAATGCCCAGTTCTCAATGCGCTTGCGCGCCAGCAGCCATTGGCCGGTGAGGCTGGCCACGGTCGGTAGCGCGTCCAGGTAGGGCACGTCACTGTCGGTCACGGCGCTCAAAAGAGCCCCCAGCATCGGCCAGACGGCCAAGGTCACCCCAAGGGCCACAACGCGTTGGCGAGCTGTGAGGTAGGACACGCCGAAAGCCTCGGTGCCATGGGCTGCAGGGCGCAGCCATTGCCACCAGCCCCAGGCCGCCAAGGCCACAAAGGCCCATTGCAGCACCGCCTCTCCGTAGAGCTTGTAATGAGCAAAAAGCAATGAGTACAGCACCGAGCTCGCGATGGCCAAGGGCCACCCCGCCACGTGCACCCTCAAATTGCAAATCACCATGGCCACCGAGAGCACCACGGCCACGATTTCTAGCCAGGTGACGGCGATGTCTTGCACTTCGAAAGCGGTGCGTAGGAGAGGGGCTGCGACTTGCAGCAAGGTGTCCACCGGAGTGCGCCTCGTTAACTTGGGCGGGCAATGGACGCGCTCAGCGTCGCTTGGTCATCTGCACCAAGACTTCGTCGGGACGCAGCATCCCCAACTCAGTTCGGGCTTTTTCTTCCACCATCTCCAAACCTTCGCGCAGGTCATTGACTTCCGCGGCGACGCGGGCGTTGCGCTCTTTGAGCATCGCATTGCGCGCCGTTTGTGCATCGAGCGTGCGCTGCAAGCTCCAGACGTGGGGCAGACTGCCCTTGCCCAACCAAAGGCTGCCCTGGGTGGCAAGGAGCAGGATGCTCAGAGTCAGGGTCAACCAGCGCACGACGAATCCTTTGATCAGCGCAGGTTGTAAAAGGCCGCTCTTCCGGGGTAAGAAGCCACATCCCCCAGGTCTTCCTCGATTCGCAGCAACTGGTTGTATTTGGCAATACGGTCAGAGCGGCTCATCGAGCCCGTCTTGATTTGCCCGGCGTTGGTTCCCACCGCGATATCGGCAATGGTGGAGTCTTCGGTTTCGCCAGAGCGATGACTGATGACGGCCGTGTAGCCCGCGCGTTTGGCCATTTCGATGGCGGCGAAGGTTTCGGTCAAGGTGCCGATCTGATTGATTTTGATCAGGATGGAGTTGGCAATGCCTCGGTCGATTCCTTGGCGCAAGATCTCGGTGTTGGTGACGAAGAGGTCATCACCCACCAACTGCACCCGCTTGCTCAGGCGCTCGGTGAGGTGTTTCCAACCATCCCAATCGCCCTCATGCATACCGTCTTCGATGCTGATGATGGGGTACTTGTCCACCCAAGTGGCCAGCATGTCAGTCCACTCGGTGGCGCTGAGCACCAGACCTTCACCTTCCAGGTGGTACTTGCCCTCTTTGAAGAACTCGCTGGCCGCACAATCCAGTCCAATGGCGATTTGCTCTCCGGCGGTATACCCCGCCTTGTCGATGGCATCCAAGATCAATTGAATGGCTGCCTCGTGGCCTGGCACGCTGGGCGCAAACCCGCCCTCATCGCCCACGGCGGTGCTCATGCCTTTGCCGTCAATGATTTTCTTGAGTGCGTGAAACACTTCAGCACCATACCGAACGGCTTCTCTGAAACTCGGTGCACCCACCGGGATGATCATGAGCTCTTGCAAATCCAGGTTGTTGTTGGCGTGGGCGCCGCCATTGATGACATTCATCATGGGCACAGGCAATTGCATGCCTCCCATGCCGCCGAAATAGCGATACAAAGGCAAACCGCTTTCTTCTGCTGCGGCCCGGGCCACGGCCATGCTCACAGCCAAGGTGGCATTGGCACCCAAGCGGCCTTTGTTGTCGGTCCCATCCAAGTCGCGCAAGGTTTTGTCCAAAAAAGCCTGCTCGCTGGCATCCAGCCCCAGCACGGCCTCGCTGATCTCGGTGTTGATGTGCTCTACCGCGCGCAACACCCCCTTGCCCAGATACCGAGACGAATCGCCATCGCGCAGCTCAATGGCTTCACGAGAACCCGTAGAAGCCCCGGAGGGCACAGCGGCCCGACCCATGGTGCCCGATTCCAACAGCACATCACACTCCACCGTGGGGTTGCCGCGGCTGTCCAAAATCTCACGCCCGACGATGTCGACGATGGCACTCATAGGGGTCTTCTTTCCAAAAAATCAAATCATAAAAAATCAATGCACACCGTCCACCACCACCATGCGCATCACACCGGCGTTCTCACGCAAGGTGCGCGCAGTGGCGTAGGTTTGCGACTCGTAAAACTGGCGCGCCGCCTGGCGGTCCTTGAACTTGAGCACCACCAGTCGGCTGGGAGTCCAGGGCCCTTCCAAGACCTCAAAAGCACCACCACGCACCAGAATTTCTGCGCCGTGTTCTTCCATGGCCCGGGTGCTCCACTTTCGATATTCCACCATCTTGGCTTCATCGGTCACGGTCACGTCGGCGATGATGTAGGCGCTCATGGGTGGGGCATTCGATCAGCAGCTGAAGTCGTTTTCAAGCAGAGGTTGGGCCTTGACCACGGTGTCGAGCGCCACCAATTGCTCGAGCAGGGCCTTCATGTGCTTGAGGGGCACTGCATTGGGTCCATCCGACAAGGCCCGCGCAGGATCGGGATGGGTTTCCATGAACAACCCGCTCACCCCCACCGCCACGGCAGCCCGGGACAGCACAGGGACAAACTCACGTTGACCGCCCGAGCTGGTGCCCTGACCACCGGGCAATTGCACGCTGTGAGTGGCGTCAAACACCACAGGCGCCCCAGTGTCGCGCATGATGGCCAATGAGCGCATGTCAGAGACCAGGTTGTTGTAGCCAAAGCTCACGCCGCGCTCACAGGCCAAGAAGTTGTCTTCTGGCAGACCGCATTCGCGGGCCGCTGCACGCGCCTTGTCGATGACATTCTTCATGTCCTGAGGCGCCAAGAACTGGCCTTTCTTGATGTTCACGGGTTTGCCGCACTGCGCCACAGCCCGAATGAAATCTGTTTGACGACACAAAAATGCCGGCGTTTGCAACACGTCAACGACTGCAGCCACCGCAGGGATCTCGGCCTCGCTGTGGACATCGGTCAAGATAGGCACGTTGAGGGTCTGGCGAACCTTGGCCAGAATCTCCAGCCCCCGCTCCATGCCAGGGCCTCGAAACGAGGTGCCGCTGGAGCGATTGGCTTTGTCATAGCTGCTCTTGAAAATGAACGGAATCCCCAGCGAACGGGTGATGTCCCGCAGCTGGCCGGCCACATCCATTTGCAGTTGTTCACTTTCAACCACGCAAGGGCCCGCGATCAAAAAGAATGGGTGGGTGATGCCCACGTCAAATCCACACAGCTTCATGCGGCCACCTTGTCCTGGCCCTCTCGGGCACCTTTGTGCGTCAACGCTGCAGCCACAAAGCTCTTGAACAGGGGGTGCCCCTCCCAAGGCGTGCTTTTGAACTCTGGGTGGAACTGCACACCCACAAACCAAGGGTGCACGCTCGAAGGGAGCTCGACCATCTCAGTGAGCTGTTCCCGCTGTGTGAGCGCAGAGATCACCAGGCCCGCCTCTTGCAGGCGATTCAAATAGTGCACATTGGCCTCATACCGGTGGCGGTGGCGTTCGGTGACCACGGGGCCATAAATTCGGTGAGCCAGCGTCCCGGGTTTGACATCCGAGCTTTGCGCGCCCAGTCGCATGGTGCCGCCCAAATCGGAGGAGGCATCACGCTTTTGGATCGAACCGTCCCGATCCAACCACTCATCAATCAGCGCAATCACGGGTTGCGGGGTGTCGGGCTCGAATTCGGTTGAGTTGGCCTGGCTCAAACCCGCCACGTGCCGCGCAAATTCAATCGTGGCCACTTGCATGCCCAAGCAGATGCCCAAATAGGGAATTCGCTGCTCACGTGCAAAGCGCACCGCACAAATCTTGCCTTCAATGCCGCGTTTGCCAAAACCGCCTGGTACCAAGATGGCATCAAACTGTGACAGC
>RFSP01000009.1 GCA_009923895.1 Betaproteobacteria bacterium
GCTGGCCTTCTTTGGTTTTTGAGGCCCTCATCTTGTCCAGAGCCAGCAGCGCCAATTTGTCAGAAGCGCTCGCCACCGCATGCGCTTGCAGCACCGTGGGGCAGGCCAGCAGGCGATCCCATTGACGAGCGGATTCCTCCAGGCTCTCCAACTTGTAGATGTTGCGCTTGAGCGCACGCCCCACTTCGATCGCATTTACCAAACCCTCTAAGACCGCCTGTCGGTGGGCTTGCCAAAGACGCTGGGCCTGCTGCAACGTGGCCTGTGCGGCGTGCAAGTCCACGTGGGGTGGGTCCTCCAGGTGTGGGGGCCAGAGGACCGTTGTGAGAGGCAAGGACACGTGCCGTTTGAGATACCGCGCCAGTGACTCTGGGGTGTCTTTTTTTCGAGTTAGTGCATCCAATAACAACGCAGTGGGGGCGCTGCCGGGCCCCAAGTGCTGACGCCAGTAGTCGGCAGCCACTTGTGTGCACCAGGCAGAGTCATCGTGCACCAGCTCCATCGCCACCGGCATGCGCGCTGAAAATGGAATGTCTGCCAGGGCCCTTCGACAAAATCCATGGATGGTGAAAATGGCGGCTTCATCGAACGAGGCCAACGCAAGCTCCAAGCGCTTGATCAATGTGTCAGCCGTCTGCTGCGGTGGAGTGGAAGAGGTGCGCAACAGGTGCTGAATGAGCGTGCGTGTGAACGCGTCATCGGTCGGGCCCGCGGGCCGGCGCAGGTGGGTCAGTGTGTCGAATATGCGCGATCGAATGCGATCCCGGAGCTCGGCGCTGGCGGCGTTGGTAAAAGTCACCACCAAAATGCGTTGAACCTCCAACCCGCGCTCAAGAAGCAACCTCAGATACAGACCGCACAGCGTCCAAGTTTTTCCCGTGCCCGCAGAGGCTTCCACCATCTGAAGCCGATCCAATGGGCAGCTCAGCAAGTCGAACGCAGGGGTGCTCATAGCGGGGTCAAATGCTCTAACAAAGGCCCGAGAAGACCACGGGCCAAGCGATCAAAGGCCGTCCAATGGGTGGGCAGTGGATCGCCGTGGCCACGCCAGGCCCACTGACAGGCCACGTCTTGCGACTCTGCGAATCGATGGTGGGGCGAGGCTTGCCACTCTTTTTGTGCGGCCCCGCGTTGGTGGCCCGCTTGAACATACGCCCAGGCTGATTTTGGAAAAAAGGGCAGCGGCTCGCGCAGCCCTTGCGCCATGACCTCCAGTGCAAATTGCAAGTGGATGTGCGGCGTGGCGCACGGCTGCAAGACAAAACCGCCCTCGCGGCCGATCCACCGCGTATGCAAATCCATGCCTGGCGGGGGGCTGGCACAAAGCATGAGGTGGTGCCACCAGGCTTCTAGCTTGTCGATGACGCCAAAATCGTCATAGCGCCATCGAGTCCATCCACTCTGACGCAGATCGTCCCAATGGCTTTGCAGCGCCCAAGGGTGCCCGTCCACTTCGGTGCTCCATGTCACGTCATGCGTGGTGAGGCAAGGCTGCGCGGTGAAGTCTGCCATGGACCGCACAAAGGCTCTCAAAGCGGGGAGCTCTTGCAAAAAAGCGGCCGTTCCCAGCGGCCCCGAAGGCGTCATGGGTTCGGCCATCACGCGCTCGACCAAGGCGGTGTCGGCCATGTTCAACAGCTGGGCGGGTGAGTAAGCCTCAAGCAGCAGCTGGGCCCATCTGGTGGGCAAGCGCCGTTGGCTCGTGAGGGGCTCTTCATCTTGAAGATCCACGTGGCGTCTGGGCAATTGCAAACCGAGTCGCTGTTCCAAATAAAAACGCGCCGGGTGACGAAAGAAAGCCGACAGTTGATGAACGTGGAGTTGTCGCCATTGCGCCGGCACATCGGGGAGGGGCTGTATGAAAAACTTTGCCGATTCGCCGAACGAGAGTGCCGCGGTCTCGGCGTCATCGGTGCCGGTGCTGTCCTCGATGGCAGGGTCATCCATTCGTCTTTGCTCTGGGTCCGCTGGCACTGGGGCGTTGTGCTGCTGGCCACGCAGCCCTTCTCTGGCCTGCAGCGCCTGCGCATAGTCCGAACGAAAGCTCTGCAGTCGAGGGTCACCCGTCTGAGGCGAGAAGGCCGACTCACTGAAGGCTTGCAGGGGGTGCTCCACCAGCAATCGTGAACGCACGGCTGCGCGCGCTCGCGACTCACCGGTGGGTGCCAAGGCCGTCTCCAACAGTTCTGTCAACTCGCTCACGAGGACCGAGGCGGGCAGCTCGGTGTTGTCACGCACGTGTCGACCGGTGTAGCTCAGGTGCAAGGTCTCTCGGGTGGCCAGGAGGGCATCGAGAAAGAGATTGCGTTCATCGAGACGCCGTTGCCGATCTCCAGGCTGAGGGGCCCGAGCCAGAAGATCGAATTCGGCCACCGGCGCTCCAGTGGGAAAAACGCCGTCGTTGAGATGGAGGATGCACACCACTTTGAAGGGCAGATTTCGCAAACTCGACATCGAGGTGAAGGTGACGGTGCCCTGCGGCACACCGCCACGAGCCGGCTCGTCCAACCATTGCCGAAGTCGATGGCTTATCACCTCCAAAGGCCACTCGGAGTTCGCCCCGGAGTGCGCCTCGGAGTGCGCCCCGGAGTGCGATATGAGACCTTCTGCCGTCCCACCAGCCGCTTTCAACTCTCGATCCAACCCATCCAAGGCCTGTTGCACTTCGGCCCATGATTCCAAATCTCTGTGTGCACCATCGGCCAGCCTGGACAAGGTCTCCCGAAGGGCCCCTGGCCATTCCTGCGCCGGGCGATGGCGGCACAGTGAGTCGCGAGACTGGGACAAGGCGTTCACAAAGCTCCACCATGCGCCCAGTGTGGTGGCTTCGGAGGTTGGCATGTGCCCAAGCGGCCAAGGGCCCAGCTCGGTCAGTCCCGCCGTGCTGTCCTGTGGCAAGGCAAGCTGCAAGAACAAGCTTTCCAAGCCGCTGTCGATGGTATGGCGAGCATCAGAGGGCAATCCCAGTTGATGCCGATGGTCGGCGTTCAGGCCCCAGTGCGTGCCCGTGTCTTGGAGCCAGGAGCGAATGCGCTCCAGGTCCTCACTCGACCAGCCAAAATGGCGTGACACGGGTTCTCGCTGGGCCAGCGCAAACAGGTCACTGACCGTCCAGCGAGAGGGCAAGAAGTCCAGCACCTGCATCAGCAATTGGGCATAGGGGTTGACCTGCGAGCGTCCCAATCCCGTGATGGTGTAGGGGATGTAACGCTCTGCAGGACAAGCGCCAAAGACCGCGTCAATCCAAGGTGCTGCTGCGGCCAGGTCTGGAAGCACCACAGCCACTTCGTCGAGCGCAGGTGGATGAGGCCTGCTGAACACATCGAGCAGACGGTCATGCAAAACTTCGAGTTCGCGCACCAGTGAGTGGCAGACATGCACTTCGATGCTGCGATCCCCGGGCTGCCATTGAAAGTTGAAGTCTTCGGGTGCGACCCAGTTCAAAATGGAGCTTTGCAGTTGGGCCAGCAGGGTGGGGGGCGTCGCTTCGAGCGCCGGATCCACAAACTGTGCGTCGTCAAGCACCTGGTCTCCGCAAGCCTGCACCAGCAAGGACAATTGAGCTTGTGTCTGTTGGCCCCACGCGGCCAAGAGCGGGTGGCCCACTTCCATGTGCCGCAGTGCGGTCTGACCTTTGTGTGTGGCCAGCCAAGCCAATCTGCGCGTGTCCACCACGTCAAACCAGTATTCTTGGCACGGATTGAGGGCATAAACCTCTACATCCATCCACAAGGCCAATGCTTGCAACACTTCCAAGTGCAAAGGCGGCATGGAGGGCAAGGCCATGACATGCACATGGGTGGGCAAACCCTCCGGTCGCTTGCCCGTCTCTGTGTGGTTCACGAGCTGGCGGGCAAAGATGCGGGCGGGATGTTCAGCGCCAAGCCCCAATTGCGCAGACAGTCGGCGCCACAAGTCGGCTTGCCAGGCTTCGTCGTGCTGAGGGTCTTGCGAGGCCTTGAGGACCGTCTTGCCGCCCATCCACTGGGCACCCCATTCGGGCCTGAAGGTGGCGTAGGCTTCCATCAGCTGCGCCACTTGTTCGGCGAGCTGCAGTCGTGTGGTGGCATCAGACTCCGCCAGATAACCGGCCAGCCGGGGGTGATGCGCAGTCCAGGTGGGGTCCTCAAAGGCCGCCAAAATGCGCCAGCTCAGCGGCCCCGCGTCCAGCGGAGATTGGCCAGCGACTCCGCTGAGGTTTTGCGCCAGCAAAGTCCAAATCCACTGCGCCAGATAAGTGAAGTGAACTTGCGTGCAAATGCCCAAACCCTGGGCGATGTCCAAAGTCAGACGTCGTTGCACCCCCGCACTGGGCACCACCACCGTGACCTCCTGCCACATTGAGGCAGTGGGTGCGTCTTCTTGCGTGGGATCTCGCGCAAGGTCTTCTTCGGTCGACGAGCGCAACGCCTCCACGAGCCGTGAGGACAGGGTCTCAAACCGATTGGAAAAATGGATGCGCAGCATGGGCTCAGCATGCCCTACCGGTGGCTCATGGGATGAGCTGGGGGCTATTGACCCCTGGAGCGCGCATACAACTCATCCAGCCGTCGTTCGAATTCGTGATAGCCGATGCGATCGTACAACTCGGCTCGGGTTTGCATGAGCTCCACCACGCCTTCTTGGGTGCCGTCGCGGCGAATGGCCGTGAACACCTGCTCGGCAGCACGGTTCATGGCCCGGAAAGCCGACAAGGGGTAAAGCACCAGGCTCACTCCCGCATCGCGCAGGGCGTCAACGGTCTGCAGGGGTGTCAGCCCGAACTCGGTCATGTTGGCCAAGACCGGTCGCTGGGTACGGCGCGCAAAGTCGGTGTACATGGACAATTCGGTCACGGCCTCGGCAAAAATCATGTCAGCCCCCGCCTCGGCATACGCTTGGGCGCGGTCGAGCGTGGCAGACAGACCTTCCACGGCCAACGCGTCGGTGCGGGCCATGATGACAAATTGATCGTCTGGCCGAGCATCCACGGCCGCCCGGATGCGATCCACCATCTCTTGTGTGCTGACCACGTCCTTGTTGGGCCGATGACCGCAGCGCTTGGCCCCCACCTGGTCTTCAATGTGCATGCCTGCCGCCCCAAACTTGGTGAGCGATTTCACCGTGCGAGCGATGTTGAAAGCCGAGGCACCAAATCCCGTGTCCGCGTCCACCAGCAGCGGCGTATTGCACACGTCGGTGATGCGGCGCACATCGGTCAACACATCATCCAGATTGGAAATGCCCAAGTCGGGCAAGCCCAGAGAGCCTGCAGCCACGCCCCCACCCGAAAGGTAAATGGCACGAAAGCCTGCGCGTTGGGCGAGCAGGGCATGGTGGGCGTTGATGGTGCCCACCACTTGCAGCGGCGAC
This sequence comes from Betaproteobacteria bacterium, assembly GCA_009923895.1. GTDB lineage: Bacteria > Pseudomonadota > Gammaproteobacteria > Burkholderiales > Burkholderiaceae_C > Rubrivivax. Next base: position 5,353 of record RFSP01000009.1, read on the forward strand.
TCCTGCGCCAAAGCCGACCGAAAGGCTGCACCTGCGGATCCTGAGGCCATGGAAACTCCTGAAAACCAGTCCAACGATTTGCACAAACGTTGACTGTAATCGCTTCCCGTGGCGCTGGGCGGCCTCGCGGCGCTGCGTGACCTCAACACGCCGGATTCCCAAGGAGCGCACCCTTGATCTCAGGGCCGATCAGCGCTGTTGGAGCGCTGTTGGGCCCGTTGCCACCCAAGGAGAAGACCGATGAAAACCCTTGCTTCCAATGTCGGTGCCTGGACATGCGCCGTCCTGTGTGCCTTTACCGCGTTTGATTCCACATCGTGGGCCGCTGTGCCTGGGCAAACTGCTTTGGGTACGGCGAGCTTGTCGGGCGGTGCGTCCTATGAGGATTTGGTCGACATGCATCGCCAACGTCGGAAATTCAATCTGTGGGTGGTGACCGCGGCCTTGAAGTCAGGCGCCCACATGGCGGATGTGAAAGTCACCGTGCGAGATGCCCAGCAACGCATCGTCTTTGACAACACCCTTGAAGGACCTTGGCTGTTCCTTCAATTGCCACGAGGCCGCTATGAAGTTCAGGCCCAGTGGGCAGATGAGACATTGCGCCAAGCCACCACCATCCATCCGGGCGACCACCACCAAACATTTTTCTATTTCAATGTGCCTGACCATGTGTCTCCGGACAACCGCAAGCCTTTTGCCACCAACCCCTACGGTGAGCCCGGCCAGTGATGTTGTGCCGGTTCTGGCATGGGCCATTGCCCCAAACGCATGACCTCTCGGCGCTTCATGTCCAGGTATTGCGTCCAGGAAATTTCGTGCAATTGCCGGGGAAATTGCTCGGTGGCGTCGAACCAGGTTCTTAGGCTCGCTTCCATTCGCAGATGCGGGGGCAGCGCCTGCTGTTGAAGCCAGGTTTCTACCGCCAGGTGGTAGCGCATGGCATTGCGCTCCAGCACGCCTCGCAGCCCTTCGACCCACAGCGGCTTGCCTTGCGCGTCACTGCCCATGATGCTGAACCCCACTTTGCCTCGGCCCAGAGTGGCCAAATACACCTGGAATGCCCAGCGCGCCGCGAGCCCGTAAGCCTGGCTGTAGGCCAATGCCACCAAGGTGTTCGATGAGTTCAAAGGCAGGGCCTCAATCTGCAGCCGATAGTCTTTGGTCCCCAAAGGTCCGTCGGGAGCTGCCAATTCCACCAACAAGTGGTTGGGCGTGTCATCCAACACACGGTAGTTGAACCGTATCCAATACACCTCATCCAGTGGCAGATCAAACTTTCTCCCCATCCCTACCAACACCATCCCCGTCGATGTGGGGGGTGCCGGGTCGGAGGCGCGGCAGTATTTGATGTTGAGATGAAGAATGAGGATTTGGCACCAGTCCTGCGACCGGGTGGTGACCTCTCGGACCAGTGAAAACGGTTGGTCCAGGGTGGTGAACACTTCGCCGCGGATCACGTCGTGCGTTTCACTCGACACCAGATAAATGGGGTGCTTGGCGGCCAGCACCGTGGACTGTTGACGCGCAGATTCAAACCGAGCCATCAATTCAGTCTCTTGAGGCCGCGCGATGGCACCTTGGCAGGCCCATGTCCAAACCAGAACCCACACCGAACCCCGAACCCAGGTGATCACCCTCGTCCTACTAGCAGGCTCCCATGGTTCAGGTCTCATGGGGTGACCTTAGGGTCCTGCGCTCAGAGTGCGCTGCTCCGACGCAACGGGGGCGGAAATTGAGCCACGGGGGGCGTGCGGATCGGGCCATGGCCCCCACCCATCCAACCCCTAAGGGGCGTTGGCGCGAGAGGGGTCTGGGATGCCCATGGGAAAAGGCCAATCAGAGCCAAACAACACGTGGTCGGCACCAAAGACATCTTGCGCCAGCTTCATTGCTGACGGATGGTGGGCGATGCCGTCCACCCAAAACCGCCGCGCCGCTTGCAAAGGGCGTTCCTGATCTTGGGGGACATCGGGTCGGGTGGTCTCGAATCCGCGTTCCATGCGCCCGACCAATGAAGCAAAGATGCCCCCCGCATGAGCCAAGCAAAAGCGGATGGCGGGATAACGGCGGGGAACGCCTGCCATCACCAGATGGGCGGCAGCCACGCCCGTTTCATAAGGATTGCCCACCAGATTTTCAAGATAAAAACGTGCCAATCGAGGGTCAGCACATGCCCCTGGGTGCATGAACACAAAGGTCTTGCGCTCGTTGAGAACCTCCCAAAGAGGCTCGTACACGGGGTCGGAAAGCACGATGCCTTCGTGCCCTCCAGCGGCAATGGCGACGCCTTCAAACCGAGGGTCGGCGGGCTGCTCCGCCCAGGCTTGCACCAACTGGGGGTGCTCCATTGGCAAGTATTGCAGGGCCCCCAAGCGTCCATGGCTTTGCTCTGCGATGCTCGCCAGGCCGTCGTTGACGTATTGCATCCATGGGCTCGCGAGCTCCACTTCCAAGTGCTGCCGATACAAGGGGGGTGGGATGGAGACCCAGGATCGCTTCACGCCGTGACGATCCATCCAGTCGACAAGCCTGTGGGGGTGGAAAAGATCTTTGACCGCCACCCGGTGACCGTCCAGAACCAGCACTTGCGCCTCTGCTTGCCATTGAACCCCCGGCATGGAGGCCAGACGATCGGGCTGGATGGGCGCCAGGTGCGTGTGAACGTCGATGTCAGTCATGAGCGTCAACGGGGCTCGAAGTTGGCATTCATCTCTTTGGTCCAGAACTCAGGCGCCCAAGCCGGCCAAATGTAAGGCAACTCATTCCAGTCTTTGGCTTGCCAGTCTTCGCTGATCTTGTCCATGTCGGCGTAGTACTCAATCCAGCTGCCCCACGGATCACGCACATAGTAAAAAAGGTTGGAGGCCAGTGCATGCCGGCCAGGCCCAAAGCCCTCTTTGAATCCGGCTTGATGCATTTGCAACGCACCAAAGCCGATGTCATCAATGGTGTCGACATGAAAGCTGCCGTGCTGAAACCCGCGGTGCGTGCCATTGATCAATCCAAAACAATGATGGTCTCGTACGCCCTCGCCTCCGGACAAGAACGCCACTTTGCCGGCGGCGCGGTCACTCACGCGAAAACCCAGTGCTTGACAGTAATAAGCCTCGGCTTTTTCCCAATCGGGGGTGTACATCAGCATGTGCCCCAGTCGATTCGGGCGTATTTGTCGAGGCAGCTCTCGCCAAAGATGCCGATCGGTGCGTGGCAATCCGGTCACGCCCTTGGGGGGAGATTCAGTGGTTGACGCCGGTGCGGCAGCCTTGCTGGGTACAGCCACCAAATTGATCCACGTGCCCCATGGGTCTTGAAACCACAAGCCCTCTCGCACCTGCGCGAAGGCTGGGGTGGTGGTGGGCGTCCCCAAAGCCTTGAGGTGCTCTGCAAAACGCTCCAAGTCTTGGGCTTGCACTGCAAATGAGAGGTGATGGAGCCTCTTTTGCGCTCCTGGCATCAAGACGATCGCAGCGGGCCCACTTTGCTGGCTGTGCAGCTGCACCGTGTCACCCTGGCGCTGCGAACGCAGCCCATAGGCGGTGTAGAAATCTTCACCGACCTGGAGATCAGGGACCTCCAGACCATAGCCGGCCAAGTGCTGAATGCGCAGCGTGTGCATGAATGTGAACCTCAGTCGGGGATGACGGCGATGGCGTTGATTTCGATCAGGTAGTCGGGAGACGTCATCTTGGTCACTTCCACCATGGTGGAGGCGGGCAGGGGTGGCTCAAAATATTCACGACGCACTTTGTGGATGCGCTCAAAGTGCTCCATATTGCGCACATAGACGTCGACTCGGCAAATGTCTTTGAGCGATCCCCCAGCGGCCTCGGCCGCGGCCTTGAGGTTCTCGCACACTTGGCGAGTTTGGGCCTCCACGTCGCCCACCCCGGTGATGGAGCCATCGGCTGCACGGGCCGTCATGCCGCTGATAAAAACCAGTTTGCCCCGCGCCTCAATGGTCGTGGCGTGAGAGAAGTGACCATTGGGTTGGCGCAGTTTGGGTGAGGTGATTTGTTGTTTCATTGGGGTGTCCTTGTCAATGGTGAAGGTGTGAGCCGACGGTGTCGTGTCTTTATCAGCCGACCAGTCGGGTCTTCAGACCGGATCGCTGTGCCTCTTGCTGGAGCTTGTCCACCAGGTCAGCGCCCAGCAGAACGCCTTGGGCATGTTCCTGACGTCGTGCACGCTCCAGATCGCCCGGAGCGTAAATGGTCTCCACGCCAGGCGCGCGCTTGGACTGTCGAATGACTTGGGCAAAGGCCGAGACTTCTGAGTCCACGCCTCGCCCTCCATGCAACCGAGAGGCATCGATGGCGATGAAGGTGTGGGCGCAGTTGTAGGGTGTGGCGGCGTCACCGTAGAGCGGCTGTACCTGGGCGCCCACGCCGCCGCCAGACAAAGCGCCGCACAGCAAGTCAATGGCCACGGCCAGCCCGAACCCTTTGGGTCCTGCTGCTGGCAGCAGCATGCCTGCAATGGCTTGCGCGGCTGAGGTGGTGGGCTCTCCTTGCGCATCGGTGGCCCAGCCTTGAGGAATGGCTTGTCCTTTGGCATCGGCCAATCGGATCTTGCCCATGGCCGTAGCACTCATGGCCATGTCCACCACCAGAGGATCTCCAGACACCGAGGGAAACGCCATGGCCACAGGGTTGTTCCCCACCACACGCTCAGCTCCGCCAGGGGCCGGCATGAGAGGACGAGTATTGGAAAACGCCATGCCAATCATGTGGGCTGCAGCCACCTGTCGTGCCCAAAAGCTGGCGGCGCCAAAGTGAAAGGCGTCACGCACGGTGACAGCACTCAGGCCGTGAACTTGCGCCCGTTCCACAGCCAGACGCACGGCGACCTGCGAAGAAACCTGCCCCAGCGCCTGCTGAGCGCTCATGACCACCAGGCCTCCCAGGTCCTCGACCACACAGGGTCGGGCATGGGCCTTGACGCTCCCGGCGCGAAGGCGATCCAAGTACATGGGCAACAACATCACCCCATGTGAGGCCACACCTTCCACATCGGCACTGACCAAAGATTCAGCGGTGATCTGGGCATCGGATGCGCTGACGCCTTGGGCTTGCAACAACTCACGAACCCAATCGGTCAAGACAGGGGCGGCAATGGAGTGGGTGGTCATGGGGGATGGAGTCAATCTGGATTCAAACTTGATCAATCGGCTTTGGCGCCTGAGCGTCGAACCACGTCTTTCCACTTTCTTGATTCGGTATCGATGTAAGTGGCGAACTCACTGGGCGAGTCACCGGTGATTTCAACCGCCATCTGAGCAAACCGTGCTCGCAAGGCCGGACCTTGCATGACCTCCCGTATCGAGGCATTGAGCTTTTGTACCACTGCGGGAGGAGTGCCCGCCGTGGTCACCAAGCCAAACCAGGGCGTGGCTTCAAAGCCTTCAACCCCTTGTTCGGCCACCGTGGGAATCTCTGGCGCGACCGACAGGCGTTTGAGTTCTGCGACCGCGATGGCCTTCAGCGCACCGCTGCGCACATGCGGCAAGCTGGAGGTGGTGTTGTCAAACATCATCAGCACATGACCCGCCAAGACGTCATTGAGCGCAGGTGCGCTGCCTTTGTAGGGCGTGTGCACGGCTTCCATGCCCGTTCGGGCCTTCAACAACTCCATGGCCAGGTGCCCGCTGGACGCGTTGCCTTGAGAGGCGTAGGTGGCTTTAGACGGATGCGACTTGACGTAGGCGATGAGCTCGCGCAGCGAGTTGACCGGCAAGTCCTTGGACACCACCAACACCAAAGGTGCAATGGCCACGCGGGTAATCGGTGCGAAGGCGGTCTTGGGATCAAAAGGCAGGCTCGGGTACAAGCTTTCATTGACCGCCAAAGGTCCTGGCGCAGTCATGACCAGCGTGTGTCCGTCGGCCGGTGCCTTGGCCACTATGTCAGCGCCGACGTTGCCGTTGGCTCCCGGACGGTTTTCAATGACCACCGTTTGCCCCAAGCTTTTGCTCAGCCCGTCGCCGATGGCCCGGGACAGCAGGTCGGCCGTCCCACCCGGGGGATAGCTCACGATCAACCGCAGCGGCTTGGCAGGAAAGGCGGCCGGTGCAGCGCTTTGCGCTTGCGCCTGCACAGGCAAGGCCAGGGCGCAGAATCCCATCCACAGCGCCAAGGCCCATCGAGCAGTGAGTGACTTCATGGCGGTGCTCAGTGTGCGTCTCTTTCGTCGGTATACCAGTCGGGCTTTTGAGGGTAATGAGGCCCGTCATAGATCTCCAGCACCACCGTCTCCTCGTGGGCCAAAGTGGGGCCATGGACATTTCCTTTGGGATTGCAATAAAAAGCACCGGGAACCAGTGTGACCCCTGTGCGGGTGTACTCGTACTTGCCGCTCAGACAGAACATGAATTGGTTGGAGGCGTGCATGTGGGGGCTGGGAATGCTGCATCCCTTTTCAAATTTGATGAGGGCCATGCTCGCGCCAGTGGCCTCATCTCGCCAAAGCATCTTCTCAAACAAGCCCGGTAAGGATTTGGGGCGCCAGTCAACTGCGCCGGTGTGTATGAGAATCTCGGCGAGGCTGGGTGCTCCAGCGGGCAACGAGGGCAGGGTGGACAGGGGAGTGGACATGAAGTCTCCTCTAAAAATGGAAAACCATGGCGGGCATTGGATTCAATGTTTGGGAGTGGGGGGTGGCAACCAAGGCGCCAAGAGCCGCTCAATACCGACCACCAGCAGGTAAGCCACCGTACCCAAGACCGACAAGGCAAACAAAGCCGCAAAAGCCAAGGCGGTGTTGATTTGAGAGGTGGCGCTCAACAGCAAGAAGCCGAGCCCCTCGCTGGCACCGATGAACTCACCAATGACGGCACCAATCACTGCCAGCGTCACCGCCACTTTGGCACCGGTCACGACGAAGGGCAGAGCCGCTGGAAATTGCACCATGGTGAAGGTCTGCCAGCGCGAACTGCGCAGGCTGCGCGCCAATTCAAGCAGTTCCTTGGGCGTGGATTGCAGGCCAGCGGCCGTGTCCACGATGATGGGGAAGAAAGCCACCAACCACGCGATGGCCAGCTTGGACTCGATGCCTGTGCCCAGCCAAACCAACAAAATGGGCGCCAGGGCCACCTTGGGCACGGATTGCAGTGCCACCAAGAGTGGATAAAACATGAAATTGGCCCACCGAAACAGGGACACGGCCACCGCAATGGGAATGCCCAGCAGCAAAGCCAACAAGAAGCCATAAAGGGTGGCTTTGAAAGTGATCCAGCCTTCGCTGAGGAGCGCAGGACCATGACTGATCATGGCTTTGAGCACCTCCAAGGGGGTCGGCAACACGGCTGAAGGGACCTTCCAGACCATGCACACGCCGGCCCAAACCGCCAGCAGCAGGCAAACCCCCACCACCGGATAGACGATGCGTTCCCAGTGGGCGCGGCTCATCGGGCGGCCTCCGTCGATCTTTCGGGTGTTGAATGACCGGTCACGATGCCCAAGGCCTCGCTGGCACGCCGCTCAATATCGGCAAACTCGTGGGAGAACCGAATCTCTTGGTTGCGGGGATTGGGCAGTGTCACCGGAAGCTCAAGCGCCACCCGAGCCGGCCGACGGCTGAAGACCAACACCTTGTCGGCCAAATACACGGCCTCAGAAATGGAGTGCGTGACAAACAGAATCGAGGCACCGGTCTCCTTTCGGATGCGCAGCAGCAGGTCGTTCATCTCCATGCGTGTGAGTTCATCCAAAGCACCAAACGGTTCGTCCATCAGCAGCAAACGCGGTGCATGGATGAGCGCCCGGCACAGCGACACGCGTTGTTGCATGCCGCCAGAAAGCTGGTGAGGTCTCACCTTTTCAAATCCGGACAGGCCCACAATGTCCAACAACTCTCTGGCGCGCTCACGTGCCTTGGCGTCATTGCGACCCAGCACTTCCATGGGGTACAGCACATTGTCAAGCACATGTCGCCAGGGCATGAGAGACGGCGCCTGAAAGACGAACCCATAGTCCCCATAAGGGCCTTGCACCTCGTGCCCGCCCACGCTCACACGTCCTGAGGTGTAAGGCATCAGACCTGCCACGATGCGCAGCAAGGTGGTCTTGCCGCAACCACTGGGGCCCAGCAGTGACACCACCTCGCCTTCTTCAAAGGTAAAAGACGCGTCGTCGAGCGCCACCAAGTCCTCGAGGGCGCCGCGGCCCAAGTCTTGCGCTGGAAACACCTTGCGCGCGTTTTGAATGACACCAAAGGGCATGAGAGGCTTGCGATCCAGAAGTCTTGTGATATATCATCAAAAATATCACGACACTTGTCAAGCCATCCGTTGATGACCTCCGCGACCAAGACACCTTTGACGGTCCAAGCCTATGAGGAAATCAAAGGCCGCATCCTGTCCATGGAACTGCGACCGGGGCAATTCTTGAACGAGTCCACCTTGTGTGAAATGTTGGGCATTGGCCGCATGCCTGTGCATCAAGCCATTCACCGCTTGCAAACCGAGGGGCTGCTGGAAGTCATTCCGCGCAAAGGGTTGGTCGTTCGATCAGACTCTTTGCATGACATATTGGAAATGCTTGAAGCGCGAATGGCCATCGAGCCCAATATTGCAGCCATGGCCGCCGAGCGCATTTCTTCGCAAGGCGTGGATGCTCTCAAAGACTTGCTGCAGCAGTCCAAGGGGCTGGTGCATCAGACCCAAAGGTCGGCTTTCCGTGCCATCGATCGCGCTTTTCACCTCGCCATTGGTGAGGGCTCTGGCAACCGCACACTGGCCGACACCCTGCGTCCTTTGCACGAGCGTTCTGACCTCATTTGGCATTTGCGCATCATGCCCAGAGACGGTTTGCAGGTGACCCAACGCGAACATGAAGCGGTGCTCAAAGCCGTTGTGCGCCGCGATTCCCAGGGTGCTCGCGAGGCGATGCAAGCCCACTTGATGTCGCTTTATCAACGCGTGCTGGCAGCTTCGATGCAGGCACAGCCCGTTTCAGGTCCTGCTTTGGCTGCCATGCCTGAGCGTGTCAAATCTTCTCAAATTCCCCGATCGGCGCGCACACCGCGTCACACTCATTCTCTGCGTTTGTCCCACCCTCACTCCAAGGAACGATCATGAAGCTAGTCAAGAGAATCCTCCTCGCCGGCTTAACGGCTTGCACCGTTTTGGGTACGCCCGCCATGGCGCAAGACAAAGATGTCAAGTTCGCCCTGGACTTCATCCCCTTGGGCCGCCACGCACCGTGGTACGTGGCCTTGGACAAGGGTTACTTCAAGGAAGAAAAGCTCAACGTCACCATCTTGCCCACCAAAGGCACAGCCGATGCGGTGCGGTACGTCGAGTCTGGTCTCGCTGAATTCGGGTTCATTGACATCCCCAGCCTGGTGGCCTCGGGCAGCGCAGGCGCCTCGGTGCGCATTGTGGCGGCGAACTATCAAAAGCCCCCTTACTGTGTCTTCAGCCTCAATCCAGGCGCCAACGTGTCCTCCCCCAAAGACATGGTCGGCCTGGAGGTGGGGTCCAGCAGCGCGTCTTTCATGCCTCGCATCTTTGCCGCGTTCATGAAGATGAACAACCTCGATCCCAGTACGCTCAAAATCGTTAATATTGATGCGGGCGCTCGTGTTCCCATGCTGGTGTCTCGCAAGGTGCCGGCCATTGACCAGTTCTTGATGGGCGAGCCCTCCATCCGTCGTGCGGCGCAAGATGCCCAACCCAAGTGCCTGCTGTTGGGGGACTATGGTCTGGACATCTATGCCAACAGCATCGGAGTCAAAGAGGAACTTCTCAAGAGCAACCCAGAGATGGTGCGTGGCTTTGTGCGTGCCGCTCTGCGCGGTTGGCAATACGCCCTCAACAATCCCGAAGAGGCGGCCACCATTCAGGTCAAATACCTGAAGGCCTTGAACCCCGAAATCATTGTGGATGAACTCAAGATCCTCAAGCGCATCGCCATCACGCCCGATGTGCAGCAGGGCGGGTACGGCGCCATCAACATGGCCAAAATGAAGCGCACGGTGGACTTCATCAACAACAATGTCGATGTGGCAGGAACCAAGCTCACCGCCGAAGGCATCTACGCTCCAGGCTTTTTGCCGTCGACACCCATCAAGCCCTGAGCGATGAGCCCTGCGCTGACCATGGACCGGCCGGTGGTCATCATCGGCGCAGGCCCTGTGGGGTTGATCACCGCGCTCGGACTCGCCCGTCAAGGCATCCGGTGCGTGGTGTTCGAGGATGACAACCGCTTGTCCCTGGATACCAAGGCGGGCACCATCCTCACTCGCACTTTGGAGATTTTTCACCGCTACGGTGTGGCCGACGCGGTGTTGGCGCAGGCCCTGCGAGTAGACGAGATCGGCGAGATCGATCGGCGCACACAAAAGTCTATCTACCCGGTCTTGTTGGATGTGCTGGCCGACGAAACCCAGTACCCCTTTGTCATCAACCTGCCTCAGCAAGATTTGGAGCCGGTGCTCGCACGTGAGGCCGTGGCAACCGGTCTCATCGACATCCGCATGGAGCATCGCTACGTGACCCATGTGGACCATCGGGACCATGTAGTGGTTGAGGTGGTGCACCACGGGCAGACGCTCCAATTTGAGGCGGTCTACCTTTTGGCTTGTGATGGGGGTCGAAGCGCCGTCAGGGAACGTCTGGGTGTCAAGGTGGAGGGGGAGTCATTGCCCGTCAAATACGCACTGGTGGACCTGCAGGTCGACTTGGATGTGGAAAACCCGCGCGACTACCCCTATCTGGCCTATTTTGCCGACCCTGTGGAGTGGATGATTCTGATACGCCATCCCCACTGCTGGCGTTTCCTCTACCCATTGGCAGAAGGGGCAGATGAACCTTCTGCGCAAGAATTGCGAGACAAGTCTTTGTCGTTTATTGGGCAAGTCAAAGACGTGAAGGTGTTGAACAAGGTGACCTATCGGGTGCACCACCGGGTGGCTGGGCAGTGGCGTCATGGGCGTGTGTTCTTGATGGGTGATGCAGCTCACCTCATCACCCCCATGTGGGCGTTGGGTCTGAACACCGGCGCGTTGGATGCTTCCAATTTGCCCTGGCGTTTGGCGTGGACCTTGCGTGGATGGGCGCAAGACAGCCTGTTGGATGGCTACGAGCGTGAGCAACGCCCTTTGGCCATCCACGGCTCGGGCGAAATGGCCGAGGCCGCGCGCTTGTCCATGGCACAACGCGCAGACGTCAAGACCGCCATGTCAGACAACAACTGGGCCAATGCCTACACGCGTTCCATGCTGGCTGCCAGGTTGGACGTCACCGGACAGGGCCAATGGTCCATGGTGGCCCGAGATACGCGACCGGCCATCACCGCGGGTGCCCGCCTGCCAGATTGTCTGGTGCATACGCCGCAGGGCACACAACGGCGCGTGCATGATGTTTGTGCAGGAGCGTTCGTGGCGCTTTATTTCTGTGATGTCCGCCGGCGTCCTCCCATTGCAGAGAACCAGTTCCCAGCGCTTCAACACTGGGCTGTGTCCCGTTGGGATGCGCCGCATGATTCTGGATTACGCGATCGAAGCTTGTTGGATCCCGGGTTGGCATTCACCGCGCGCATGGGTGTGCCTGCAGACACCCTGGTCTTGGTGCGTCCCGATGCCGTGGTGGCGGCGGTGGTGCCCATGGATGGCACGCACACCCAAGCCGAGCGGTGGTATCAGTCCATCACAGGACTTCCTGCTTCCAAGAGCTTGCCCTCATGAAAGTGACCTACGATTTTTCCGGACGAACGGTCTGGGTGGCCGGGGCCGCATCGGGCATAGGCCGTGCGTTGGCGTTGGCCTGCGTGGATGTGGGGGCCGAGGTGGTGGCCGCTGATATCGATGCCGTGGGATTACAGTCTTTGAGTGACCTGCGCTCCCAGCGATTGCACACCGAGGTCTTGGACCTGAGCGATGCGCAGGCGGTGCAGCGGCTGGTGGTGGTGGGCGGTGGGCCGGCGGGTGCCACGGCAGCGGATGACCTCGCGTTGCAAGGACACAAAGTGTTGTTGCTCGACAGGCAAGGGCGTATCAAACCTTGTGGTGGTGCGATTCCGCCCAGGTTGATCAAAGACTTTCAGATTCCCGATGAGTTGTTGGTGGCCAAAGCGCGTGCGGCGCGCATGGTGTCGCCCAAAGACAAAAAAGTCGACATCCCGATCGAGGGTGGTTTTGTGGGCATGGTCAACCGCGACCAGTTTGATGAATGGTTGCGCGAGCGCGCTGAGCGTCACGGTGCGGTCCGTCAGCGTGGTGTGTTTGACAAACTCACCCGCGATGACGATGGTGTCAGCCGGGTGCATTTCACTGTGCGCACAGACGACGGTGTGACTTTCACCGCCAGCACACGCGCTCGTTGCGTGGTGGGTGCTGATGGCGCGAAGTCGGAGGTGGCCAGACAAGCTGTGCCCGGTGCAGAAAAAACCAAGTACGTGTTCGCCTACCACGAGATTGTTCAAACACCGCAAGACATGTTGCAAACCGATGCCGATCCCTCGCGCTGCGACGTCTATTACCGTGGCAGTTTGTCGCCCGATTTTTACGGCTGGGTGTTTCCGCATGGCGACACCATGAGTGTGGGCACAGGCAGTGCCGATAAGGGGTTTTCGTTGCGTGGTGCAGTCGGGCGTTTGCGTGACGCAGCAGGTTTGCAACACGCCACTGTGTTGCGCCGCGAGGGTGCGCCCTTGCCCATGAAGCCTTTGCCGCGTTGGGACAACGGCCTTGATGTGGTGTTGGCAGGTGATGCTGCGGGTGTCGTGGCCCCCGCTTCAGGCGAGGGCATTTATTACGCCATGTTGGGTGGACGACTGGCGGCAGAGGCTGCGCACGAACTGCTGGTGTCAGGCAATCCCAAAGTGTTGAAGCTGGCGCGCAAGCGGTTCATGAAAGACCACGGCATGGTGTTCATGGTGCTGGGCATCATGCAATATTTTTGGTACAGCACCGACAAGCGTCGCGAAAGTTTTGTCAAGATGTGCGAGGACAAGGATGTGCAAAAGTTGACCTTTGACTCTTACATGAACAAAAAGCTCGAGCGCAAAAAACCC
>RFSP01000081.1 GCA_009923895.1 Betaproteobacteria bacterium
CCCACACCGTGCAGCAGCACCACCGCTTCTGGGCCTTCGCCCTGGGCCAACACGGCCAGAGGCTTCACTTCAGCACTCCACCTTCCACCACCGCCTCGCCGTCCAGACTCACCGTGCACCCTCGAAGTGGCAAGTCAAAGTGGCCCGCCGTGTGGCGTCCTGCCACCTCATTGGCGCCCGTGGAATACAAGAAGTTGCCAGCAAATGCGCGAAGTTCGGTACCGTTGAAGTCATTTTTGTCGTAGAACATCATCGCATCCCAACGAGCCGCCCGGTTCAAGCCCCACCCGACGTGGGACACCGCATAGGCCAAGGGATCGTTCCAAGCAGCAAAGTAACCCCGCATCATCTCCGCGTCATACCCCTCGCCGCGGACCTCGACCACATGGTCGTTTTCGATGGTGAGCGTGATGGGGTCTGAGATGTAACGCTTGAAGGTCAGGTTGACATCTCCTTTGTCCAACACCAAAGTGCCATGCACCGCACCGGCTGCGGGGAAAGCCAATACCAGACCGCCTGGCCAATGGGACAGGCTGCCCGGTCGGGCGGTATAGCCCCAAACGCCCCCCACACGGGCCCCCTGCAGGTCAATGTGCAAGTCGGTACCCGCCTGGGAGGTCACGGTCATCTTGCGGGCCTGCTTGAGGCGGCGCATGGCTTCTCGCACGGTGTCGTCGTCGCCCGCCTGAGGCTCACAGCGCTCCAGAATCTCCGGTGCCTCGTGGCTGATGGCCAGGACCCGAGCGCCGCCCTGCAATATCGCCGGCAATTCAGGCGCATGCTGCAGGCCTTCAACCGTGCAATCGGCCACAAAAGTGCACCTGGCCAGCGCTTGCACCACGGCCTCCACGCCATCGATGGCTTGCGAAGCACCCGTGGATCGCACTGGCACACTGGCGTGCCCCAGTCGAGAAGGCAGTGTCAAGCGGAACACTTTGGCGCCCAGCCGGGACAGAGCCAATTCGGCCAACAGGGGCAGGTCAGCGCGGGTGGCGGTTTCAGACAAGACGGCGCACACGTCACCCGAGGTCACCCCGCACAGTCGAAACACCCGTTCAAACGAGGCCAGATGCGACGCCTGCAAGTCCCCTTGTCTCAAAGCACTTCTCCCAGAAGTCGGTAGCGTCCACCCTGGAAGACCAAGGCCGCCACGCCTTGGTCACGGTAATTCATGACTTGACCCAGAAGCAATCGGTGATCACCAGCATCCATGACCTGGTAGCTCTCACACTCAAACACAGCGGCCGCGGCGGACAACACGGGAGCACCCCCCAGCCCTTCTGACCAATGCCCCACCGCGAATTTGTCTGGATCTTGCGAGGCAAAGTGCCGCGACACCTCCACCTGCTCTTGAGAAAGCACGTTCACTGCAAAATGGGATGCTCGCTCAAAGGCCTCCAGGCTGGGGCTGACCCGCCTCAAGGACCACAACACCAAGGGCGGCTCCAAGGACACCGAGGTGAACGAATTCACCGTCAGACCTCGCCGTTCACCCGCCGAATCGAGGCAAGTCACCACGGTGACGCCCGTGGCAAATCGGCCCAATGCCGAGCGCAAGCTTTTGAGTTCTTGTTGTGGCGCTGGGGGCGCTGTGAGCGCTGTGGGCGATGGCCTTTCAGGCGTGCTCACTGCGGTGTCCCCTGCCCTTTGAGGCCCCATCGCTCGACGGCCCGATCGTCACTGTCGCGGGCATCGACCCATTGCCCTCCCTGCGGGGTCCATTCTTTCTTCCAAAAGGGTGCTTGCGTCTTGAGGTAGTCCATCAAGAATTCGCAAGCAGCAAAGGCTTCACCCCTGTGGGCAGAGGCCACCGCCACCAGGACGATTTGGTCCTGCACGTTCAGGCGGCCCACCCGGTGGATCACACGCACCGATTTCATGTCAAAGCGCTGCCGCGCCTCGGCAATCATGTGATGAATGGCCGACTCGGTCATGCCGGGGTAATGCTCCAGCTCCATCCCTTGCAATCCGCCTTCTGGGCGGTCCTGGTAGTCCCGCACTGTGCCCAGAAATGCCACCACGGCCCCCACGTCGCGATGGGCTTCGCGCAGGCGCCGCACCTCGGCGCCCAGGTCAAAATCGGCCTCTTGGATGCAAACCTCCAAAGCGTCCATCAGCCCCCCGTCACTGGCGGGAAGAAGGCCAGCTCGCCCTCGGAGGTCACTGCGTGATTCAACTCGCACATGTGCTGGTTCCATGCGCATCGAACCAAGCGGTGCGTCGCCAACACGTCGGCATAGGGCGTACCGCGCGCCACCAATCGATCGCGAATTTGGCTCACTGTCACGCCAGGCTCGCAGTCCAACTCTTCCTGGGGCCCCAGGGCTTCGCGCAAGGCCGCAAAGTAACGTATGCGGATTTTCATAAGCCCATCAACTCGCTCAATGGCAAAAAGTTCACCCAGTCCCCTCGAGCAATCGATTGTCCAGGGGCATTGTCGACCAAGCCATCGGCCCAGACCGCCGAAGTCAACACGCCCGAGCTTTGGTTCGGGAACAAATCCAACCCTTGATCGGCGTTGAGCCTCACCCGCAAGAACTCTCGCCGACGGTCCGGCTTGGGCCAGTCAAAATCCGCCCGAACCCGCAGCGCCTTGCACGGCTTGTGGTCCATGCCTTGCAGCGCTTGAAGTGCGGGGATGGCAAAGAGCAAAAATGTCACAAAGCTGGATACCGGATTGCCCGGCATTCCAATGAAAAGTGCCTCGCCGCCCTGAGACCGGCGCACAGCCCCCAGCGCCAAGGGTTTGCCAGGTTTGATCGCCACCTGCCACAGGTCGATGCGCCCCTCGAGTTGCATCGCAGGGCGCAGATGGTCTTCCTCTCCCACCGACACGCCACCGGAGGTCAAAATGAGATCGTGGTCTTGCGCGGCTTGCCGCAAGGCCTGCTGCGTTGCGTCCAAGCGGTCGGGCACGATGCCCAAGTCACTCACCTCGCAACCTGCCCCGGTGAGCAAGCCCTTGAGCATGAATCGATTGGAGTTGTAGATGGCACCAGGGCGAAGCGGCTCACCAGGCATGACCAACTCATCTCCGGTGGAAAAGAGGGCCACCCGCGGACGCTTGACCACCTTCAACCTGGCGCAACCGACCGATGCTGCAAGTCCCATCGCCGCAGGGTTCAACCGTGTGCCACGGCGCAGCACCGCCGTGCCTTTTTGAATGTCTTCTCCGGCCGAACGTATCCATTGGCCAGGGGTTGGAGACTTTGCAAATTGCACCCGGCCGTCATCGAGCACAGTCCCCTCCTCTTGCATGATGACCGCATCCGCGCCATCAGGAATGGGGGCCCCCGTGAAGATCCGGGCCACGGTGTGAGGCCTCAACGCATCGCCCACGTGACCCGCGGCAATGCGTTGGGAGACTTCCAGCGGACGGCCCGGTGAAATGTCGGCACATCGCACTGCATAGCCGTCCATCGACGTGTTGTCGGCCGGCGGCACATTGAGCTCAGCGTGCACGTCTTGCGCCAACACCCTGCCCCAAGCGTCAAAGGTCGAAATCCACTCTTGATCGCCGGTGGCGAGCGCCTTGGCGCAATCGACCACACGCGCAACGGCGTCGTCCAGGGGCATCAAGGGAGCGGGGGGCGATTTCATGATGCAGACACCTGGACGTGTGCCCTGATGAATTGCTGAACTGCAGCCACATCGACCGGCATGACTTCGAAACGTTTGGGAAGTTGCTCGATGTCTTTCAACGCTGCAGGTCGATCCGGCTCACGCCCCAAGGCCTCGACGATGGTGCCCGCAAACTTCACAGGCAACGCGGTTTCCAGCACCACCATCGAAACACCGGGTTCCAGATGCTCCAGCGCCACTTTCAGCCCATCGGCCGTGTGCGGATCGATCACAGCTTGCCACTGGGCCCACGCATGTCGAATGGTGCGCAGGCGGTCGGCATGCGTGCTCTTGCCCGAGACAAAACCATGACCTGCCGCTCGCTCACGCAAGGCCGGTGACAACGTGAATCCGCCTTCCTGCGCCACCGCGGTGCCAAACAACTGAGCCGTTTGGTTCGCATCACGCGCCAACAGATCAAAAATGAACCGCTCGAAATTGCTGGCTTTGCTGATGTCCATTGAGGGGCTGGAGGTCTCCCAGGTTTGGGTCGACGTGCGGACTCGATAAGTGCCGGTACGAAAGAATTCATCGAGCACGTCATTTTCGTTGGTGGCGACCACCAAATGCGCAATCGGCAGACCCATCATGCGGGCCACATGACCGGCACACACATTGCCAAAGTTGCCCGAAGGCACCGCAAAACTCACCCGTTGGCTTGAGTGAGTGGTGGCCTGGAAGTATCCCGCAAAGTAGTACACCACCTGGGCCAGCAAGCGGGCCCAATTGATCGAATTGACCGTGCCGATGCGATAACGGCGCTTGAAATCCAGGTCGGCACTGACGGCCTTGACAATGTCTTGGCAGTCATCAAACACCCCTTGAATGCACAGGTTGTGAATGTTTTCGTCTTGAAGACTGAACATTTGCGCTTGCTGAAAAGGACTCATGCGCTGGTGAGGCGACAACATGAACACGCGCACGCCTTTTTTACCCCGCATCGCATATTCGGCCGCACTCCCCGTATCGCCCGAGGTGGCGCCCAATATATTGAGCGTCTGGCCTCGTCGAGCCAATTCGTATTCAAACAAGGCGCCCAGCAGCTGCAAGGCCATGTCTTTGAATGCGAGCGTGGGACCGTTGGACAGGGCCTCGAGGTAGAGCCCCGGTTGAAGCTGCTTCAACGGGGTGATCTCAGGCGTCCCGAAAACCTCGGCTGTGTAGGTCTGCCCAACAAGCCGACGCAGGTCCTGGGCCGGAATGTCATCGATGTAGCGCGAGAGGATTTCAAACGCCAAATCGGCGTAGTTCAAAGACCTCCATCGCTCCAGAGTGGCCAGGTCCACCTGAGGATAGCGCTCAGGCAAGTACAGCCCGCCGTCCGGAGCGAGCCCCTCCAACAGGATGTCACTGAAGCCTTTGGGCGTTCGATCGCCCCGCGTACTGATGTACTTCATCTGCGCAAGAGACCTCGCTATGCCAATTCTTCCTTGCGCAAACTGATGATCGGCGCCAGGACGGTGGGCAAGGCCTGCATTTGAGCGATCGCTTCGCGCATGCGCCCCTCTTGGATGTTGTGGGTGAGAATGATCACATCGGTCTGCTTCTCGCCCTCTGCGCTGGCGCGTTGCAGCAACGCATCAATGGAAATGTCAGACGCCGCCAAGATGCTGGTGATGCGCGCCATGACCCCAGGTTGGTCGGATACCCTCAGACGCAAGTAAAACGCCGTCACCACCTGAGACATCTCAAGAATGGGCGTGGAGGCCAGGGCGCTGGGCTGAAACGCCAGATGGGGTACACGGTGGTGGGGGTCGGCCGTGTGCAGCCGCGTGATGTCCACCAAGTCGGCCACCACCGCGCTGGCTGTGGGCTCAGCACCGGCTCCTTTGCCGTAGTACAGCGTCGTCCCCACGGCATCGCCTTGCACCACCACCGCATTCATCGCGCCCTCCACATTGGCGATCAGGCGTTTGGCGGGCACCAGTGTGGGATGCACCCGCAATTCGATGCCGTTTTCGCGGCGTTTGGCAATGCCCAAGAGCTTGATTCGATACCCCAGCTGTTCGGCATACCGAATGTCCGCGGCCTGCAGCTGAGTGATCCCCTCGACATGAGCCTTGTCAAACTGCACCGGAATGCCAAATGCAATTGCGCTCATGATGGTGGCTTTGTGTGCCGCATCCACCCCTTCGATGTCAAAAGTCGGGTCGGCCTCGGCGTAGCCCAAGCGTTGCGCCTCTTTCAACACCACATCAAAGTCCAGCCCTTTGCTGCGCATCTCTGAGAGGATGAAGTTGGTCGTCCCATTGATGATGCCGGCGATCCAGTCGATGCGATTGGCTGTCAAGCCCTCGCGCAGGGCCTTGATGATGGGAATCCCGCCGGCCACGGCGGCCTCGAAAGCCACAACGACGCCCTTGCGACTGGCGGCCTCGAAGATCTCGGTGCCGTGAACCGCCAAGAGCGCCTTGTTGGCCGTGACCACGTGCTTGCCGGCCTCAATGGCCTGCAATACCAGCGTCTTGGCCACACCGTAACCGCCGATCAATTCCACCACGATGTCAATGTCAGGGCGGGCAATGACCTCATGCGCGTCTCCGACCACCTCCACACCCGGGCCCACCAATGATTTGGCATGCTCCACTTGCAGGTCGGCCACCATGGTGATCTGAATGCCTCGTCCCGCGCGGCGCTGAATTTCCTCTTGATTTCTGCGCAACACCTGAAAGGTGCCGCTGCCGACGGTGCCGATGCCCAGCAACCCGACCTTGATGGGTTTCATTTGAAATGTCTCTTGCGGTAATTGGAGAGAAAGCGCTCGATTCGACCGATGGCTTCGGTGAGGTCGTCCACATTGGGCAGAAACACCAAGCGAAAATGGTCAGGTTCAGGCCAATTGAATCCGGTCCCCTGCACGATCAACACTTTCTCCTCTGCCAGCAGTTCATATGCAAATTGCTGATCATCTGCGACGGGATAGATTCGCGGGTCGAGCCTGGGAAACATGTACAGCGCCGCACTGGGCTTGACCACTTCCACGCCCGGAATTTGCGACAACAAATTCCAAGCCACGTCCCGCTGCTTGCGCAAACGCCCTCCGGGCGCCACCAAGTCCTTGATGCTTTGGTATCCCCCAAGCGCCGTCTGGATCGCCAACTGCCCAGGGGTGTTGGCGCACAAGCGCATCGAGGCCAGCATGTTCAAGCCCTCGATGTAGTCTTTGGCGTGGCGCTTGTCACCCGACACCACCATCCAGCCGGCGCGATAGCCGCACGAGCGGTAGTTCTTTGACAAACCGTTGAACGTGACACACAGAACGTCCTCGGCCAGCGCCGCAATGCTGGTGTGCTCGGCGTCGTCATACAAGGTCTTGTCGTAAATCTCGTCTGCGAACACGATCAGGCCATGCTCTCGAGCCACCTGCAGCAGGTCTTTGAGGACCTCCGGGGGGTAAAGCGCTCCCGTGGGATTGTTGGGGTTGATGACCACCATGGCCTTGGTCCGGGGGGTGACCTTGCGGCGCAGGTCCTGCATGTCGGGCATCCACCCTGCCCCTTCGTCACACCGGTAATGCACAGGCGTCCCACCGCTGAGGGAGACCACCGCCGTGTACAAGGGATAGTCAGGTGACGGAATCAGTACTTCGTCACCCGCGTCCAACAAGGCGTTCATGCTCAAGGCAATGAGCTCGGAGGCCCCATTGCCCAAGTAGACGTCGTCCACCGTCACCCCGGCGACCTTCTTTTCCTGGGTGTAGTGCACCACGGCTTTGCGCGGAGCAAACAGCCCCTTGCTGTCTGTGTAGCCGGCCGCATCGGGCAGGCTTCGGATCATGTCCTGAACGATTTCATCGGGGGGCATCAAGCCAAAGGCCGCAATGTTGCCGATGTTCAGCTTGATAATGCGTTGGCCTTCTTCTTCCATTTGGCGGGCCTTGTCGAGCACAGGCCCTCGAATGTCGTAACCCACATTCGCCAATTTCGAAGATTTTCCGATCGTTCGGGTCGAACTCAACACTTGCTCCAGAAAAGACACACCGCCGGCTGATGCAGGCAGAATTTGACCACATGAAGTTCCAGCCAGACCGCGCCGACGGCGTCAATCTGATCACCCGGATCGAATCCGGCGCCATTTGGGTTCGTGACACGGCCCTGCAGACCAGCATTTTGGTGCCGTGGGAGGGCCCTGCGGTGGAATGGTC
>RFSP01000082.1 GCA_009923895.1 Betaproteobacteria bacterium
TCTTTTTGACGGCCAGCGCCGCCCAGCGGGCGCAAAGACGACATAAGCAATTGATTTCCAAAGGAATTCAGGCTAAACTGGAAGACCTTCGCGCTGAGCTTGA
Organism: Betaproteobacteria bacterium; assembly: GCA_009923895.1. Taxonomy (GTDB): domain Bacteria; phylum Pseudomonadota; class Gammaproteobacteria; order Burkholderiales; family Burkholderiaceae_C; genus Rubrivivax. Next base: position 104 of record RFSP01000082.1, read on the forward strand.
GGCGCGCGACGCCCGGGACAAGTCCCGCAGCGTGGCGCCCTTGGTCCCTGCGCAAGACGCACTGATGCTCGACAACTCCGAGCTCGGGATTGACGAATCCGTCGATCTCGTGCTCCAGTGGTGGGCGCAGCGCAGGCCGTTCCCCGCAGGCACGGCGCATTTGTAGAGCCCACCGCGCTCCCCTTCCGGCCAGCAGGCCACCGGGCGTGGTGATTTTTTTAACGCAACCCCCGCAACGTTTGTTGCCACACCGTCGGTCCAAGAATCTCCACGGATGTTTCCAGACCGACACAGGAAACCACATGTCTGATACCCAAACCGCCCTGGGCGGAGAGTCTTTTGCCGCCCTTTTCGAGGAATCCCTCAAGCGCAGTGAGATGCGCACGGGCGAAGTCATCACCGCCGAGGTGGTGCGCATCGACTTCAACCACGTCGTCGTGAATGCCGGCCTCAAGAGCGAGTCCTACATTCCGATCGAAGAATTCAAAAACGACCAAGGCGAACTCGAAGTCCAGGTCGGTGATTACGTCTCGGTGGCCATTGATGCCGTCGAAAACGGCTATGGCGACACCATCTTGTCGCGCGACAAGGCCAAGCGTTTGGCTTCGTGGCTGTCGCTCGAAACTGCGCTGGATTCGGGTGAGTTTGTCACCGGTACCGTCAGCGGCAAGGTCAAGGGCGGTCTGACCGTGTTGGTCAATGGCATCCGTGCCTTCCTGCCCGGATCGCTGCTGGACACCCGCCCGGTCAAGGACATGTCGCCCTTTGAGGGCAAGACGATGGAGTTCAAGGTCATCAAGCTCGACCGCAAGCGCAACAACGTGGTGCTGTCACGTCGCGCTGTGGTGGAAGCCTCGATGGGCGAAGAGCGCGCCAAGCTGCTGGAAAACCTGAGCGAAGGCTCGGTGGTGACCGGTGTGGTCAAGAACATCACCGAGTACGGTGCGTTCGTGGACCTGGGTGGCATCGACGGCTTGTTGCACATCACCGACATGGCGTGGCGCCGCGTGCGTCACCCCAGCGAGGTGGTGCAAGTGGGTCAGGAGCTGCAAGCCAAGGTTCTCAAGTTTGATTCTGAAAAGAACCGCGTCAGCCTGGGCTTGAAGCAGCTGGGCGACGACCCCTGGATGGGCGTGGCCCGCCGCTACCCCACCAGCACCCGCTTGTTCGGCAAGGTCACCAACATCGCCGACTACGGCGCGTTTGTGGAAATCGAGCCTGGCATCGAGGGCCTGGTGCACGTCAGCGAAATGGACTGGACCAACAAGAACGTGGCACCGTCCAAGGTGGTCACGCTGGGCGACGAAGTCGAAGTCATGGTGCTTGAGATCGACGAAGACAAGCGTCGTATCAGCCTGGGCATGAAGCAGTGCAAGGCCAACCCCTGGGAAGAGTTCAGCAGCACCGTCAAGCGCGGCGACAAGGTCAAGGGCCCCGTCAAGTCCATCACCGACTTTGGCGTGTTCATTGGCTTGGCTCAAGGCATCGACGGTCTGGTTCACCTGTCCGACCTGTCCTGGAATGAGCCCGGTGAAGCCGCCGTGCGCAACTACAAGAAGGGTCAAGAGGTCGAGGCCGTGGTCTTGGCCGTGGACGTGGAGCGCGAGCGCATCTCCTTGGGCATCAAGCAGCTCGACACCGACCCGTTCACCACCTTCACCTCCATCAATGACCGCGGCGCCGTGGTCACCGGTACGGTCAAGACGGTGGATGCCCGCGGAGCCGAGGTGCAGCTGGCCGAAGACGTGATCGGCTACCTGCGCGCCAGCGAAATCAGCCGTGACCGTGTGGAAGACGCTCGCAACCTCATCAAAGAGGGCGATGAGCTGTCGGTGATGATCATCAACGTGGACCGCAAGGCCCGCTCGGTGCAGCTGTCACTCAAGGCCAAGGACGCAGCCGACCAGCAAGGGTGGTGCCCGAGAAGTTGGTGCCCCACTTCAAGCCAGGCAAAGCCTTGCGCGAGTCGGTGGACGCCAAAGGCGAGCCCGAATCGCCTTGACCCTCCCGCAGACCGACAACAGGTCCTAGAATTGAGGTGCCATGCGCACCTTTTTTTGGCTCCTGCGGGCCTTCATCTTTTTTGCCCTGTTTGCCTTTGCGCTGAACAACCAGCAAAAGGCCACCGTCCACTGGTTCTTTGGGGTGGAGTGGCAAGCCCCCATGGTCATCGTCGTCCTGGCCGCCTTTGCGGCGGGTTGCGCGGTCGGGGTCTTGGCCATGGTGCCCGGCTGGTGGCGTCAGCGTCGGCGCGCACAGCGCCGCGCCGCTGACCGGCTGAGCGCCGCTGCGGCGCCGCCATCGGCCACAGGGGCGTCGGAAACCGCCGCAGAACATCCCCCGCGCGATGGACTTTGATTTTCAATGGTTGTTGCTGGGTCTGCCCGTGGCGTTTGCCTTGGGATGGGTGGCTTCTCGCCTGGACCTGCGGCAATTGCGTCGAGAAAACCGCGAAGCCCCCAAGGCCTACTTCAAAGGATTGAACTTGTTGCTCAACGAGCAGCAAGACAAGGCCATCGATGCCTTCATCGAGGCCGTGCAGCACGACCCCGATACCGCCGAGTTGCACTTCACGCTGGGCAATCTGTTTCGCCGTCGTGGCGAATTTGAACGCGCGGTGCGGGTGCATGAACACTTGTTGGCCCGAGGGGACTTGAAGGCGCACGATCGAGATCGTGCGCAATACGCACTGGCCCAAGACTTCATGCGGGCCGGATTGTTTGACCGCGCCGAAGCCGCCTGTCGCAAGCTGGAGGGCACCGCTTTTGACGTGGAGGCCAAACTCTCTTTGTTGGCGCTGTACGAGCGGTCGCGCGACTGGCAGCAGGCCATCGAGACTGCCGAACAGCTGGAACGGCTGGGGCAAGGCTCTTTTGTGACCCGCGTGGCGCATTACCAGTGCGAACTGGCCCTGGCAGCTGACGCGCAGGGTCAGTCCGATCAGGCCCAAGCCGCCCTGGAGCGCGCGTGCCAGGTGGACCCTTATGCCGCACGAGCGTGGTTGGTCTTGGGTCAGCGCAAAGCCCGCATGGGAGACCCGCTCGGTGCCATGCAAGCCTGGGACGAGCTGCGGCGGGTCAAACCGGCCAGCTTTGCTCTGGTCGCTTCAGACTACGCCAAGATGGCTCAAAGCGCAGGACGCGCCTCGCAGGCCCGAGAAGCGTTAAGAACCCTGTACCAGCAAGCGCCGTCCATGGCCTTGCTCACCTCGATCCACGCGCTCGAAGAAACGTCCACCCCCCAAAGCGACCCCAGCCTGCCAAAGGCAGAAGTGACCGCCGACTTGGTGCGGCATTTGAAGAACTCCGCCACCTTGTCTGCCGCGCAAGCCCTGTTGAATCGGCCTGATTTCCAAGCCCACGAAGACGCTCTGCAAGGTATCCGCAAGGCAGTGGACCGCGCTGCCAAGCCTTTGCAGCGCTATCACTGCGCCGCCTGTGGATTTGAGGCCCAGCAGTACTTTTGGCAATGCCCGGGTTGTTTGAGTTGGGACAGCTTCCCGCCTCAGACCATTGAGGAAGCCTGATGCACGCCGCTGAAGATCGCCGCGTGGTGCTTTGCATGAAGTGGGGCACCAAGTATGGGCCTGAGTACGTCAACCGCCTGTACGCCATGACGCGACGCCATCTGCGAGGCGATTTTGATTTCGTGTGCCTGACCGACAATGCGCAAGGGGTGCGCGCTGAAGTGCAGTGCCTGCCCATCCCCAGCCTGCAGTTGCCCGCAGGCATCCCCGAGCGGGGGTGGACCAAGCTGACCACCTTCCAAGCGGACTTGCATGGTCTGCAAGGCACGGCCCTGTTCTTGGATTTGGATGTGGTGATCGTGGACGACATCACGCCGTTCTTCGAAGAGCCGGGCGAGTTCTTGATCATTCATGATTGGAAGCGCCCCTGGCGCATCACGGGCAATTCGTCGGTGTATCGGTTCCGATTGGGCGCCCACCCCGACGTGTTGGAGCGCTTTCGCCTGACGCAAGAAGAGGTGCGCAGTCGACTCCGCAATGAGCAGGCCTATTTGTCTGAAGTGATGCAAGAGCAAGGGCGCTTGCGTTATTGGCCGGCGGCCTGGTGCGCGAGTTTCAAGTACCACTGCATCCCGACCTTTCCCTTCAATTGGTGGACAACGCCCATCATCCCGCCGGACAGTCGCATCATCATCTTCCACGGGGAGGTCAATCCGCCCGATGCCTTGATCGGGCAGCGAAACCGCTGGGGACGCGGACTGCGTCCGGCGCCCTGGATCGCTCAGCATTGGTGCGAATGATGCGCAAGCTGCGGGTGATGCACTTTGTCACCGGCGGGTTTTCTGGTGCCACCCAGGTGGCGATCGATTTGGTGCGGGCTTCCAGCGAGAAGCACAGTGCCTTTGAGTCCCTGTTGGTGTTGCGCAGAAAGCGCCAGACACCCCATGAACGCGTGGAGGCGCTGCGGCAAGAGGGGCTGCGCGTTGAAGTGGTTCCTGGCGCGATGCATCTGGCCACGGTGGCCGCTTTGATCAAGCTGTGCCGTCGCGAAAGGCCGGATGTGTTGGTGGCGCATGGGTTTTCCGAGCATCTGTGGGGCCGCTATGCGGGATGGTGGGCCGGTGTGCCGCATCTGGTTCATGTGGAACACAACTCCAAAGAGCGCTACACCCGTTGGCGCTTGGCGCAAGCGCATTGGCTGGCCCGCCGAACCGATGCGATTGTGGGCTGTTCTGAAGGGGTCAAGACCCGTTTGTTGGCCCTGGGGTTTCCCGCTGCCAAGGTACATGCCATCTCCAACGGGATCGTGATGACGCCCTACGAGAAGGCTTCGGATTTGGCTTACGCCACCCGTGAGCCCGGGGTGGTCATGACCGCTCGCTTCGCTCGCCAGAAGGACCAGATCACATTGATTGAGGCCGCCAAGTGCTTGCGCGATCGGGGTTTACGGCCCACGATCTGGCTGGCCGGTGGCGGCAATTTGAGATATCAAAAGAAAGCGCAACGCCGCGTGCATGACCTGGGTCTGCAAGACCAGGTGAGATTTCTGGGCATCCACCGAGACGTGCCGGGTCTTTTGATGAGCCAACAGATCTTTGTGCTGAGCTCGCACTACGAGGGGATGCCCTTGTCCTTGGTGGAGGCCATGGCGGCCGGCTGCGCGGTGGTGGGCAGCGCCGTGCCCGGGATTCAAGAGGTGATCCAAGACGGACGCAACGGCCGGCTGTTTGCGCAAGGAGACGCTCAAGCGCTCGCAGACATTGTGCAAGACCTGCTGACCCACCCACAGCGCGCCGCCCAGATGGCCACACAAGCGCGAGAGGACGCACACAACGCGTACACCCTGCAGCACATGGTGCAGGGTTATGAAAGCCTCTTGCAGTCGCTGAGCGGGCGCTCGACATGAAGGTCTATGTCATCAATCTGGCCAGCTCGACCGAGCGCATGGCGGCCATCCAAAATCACTTGGAGGGCATGGGCCTGGCCTTTGAGCGCGTAGAGGCGGTGTGGGGCAAAGCATTGTCGGCCGAGGAGCTCGACCGGCTGTACAGCCCGACCAGCAACCGGCAACGTTTTTATCGGCCCATGTCAGCCGGAGAAATCGGCTGCTACGCCAGCCACCTGCGTTTGTGGCAGATGCTGGTAAGCCAAGCGGTGCCCATGGCGCTCGTGTTGGAAGATGACATGGAGTTGGATCGGCGCACGCCCGAGCTGCTGCAGGCGCTGCAGACGTTGGAGTCACTGGATTCCCTACGAAGCCCGGCAGGGGACTGGGACATGATCAAGCTCATTGGCATGCGGCCCGCAGAGGCCTCGCGCGCTTGGCCTTTGATGGAGGGGTTTGACCTGGTGGAATGCAAGCGCTTGCCCAGCCTCACGGGCGCCTACGTGATTCGTCTAACGGGCGCGACCAAGCTGGCCGGTCGAGCGGCCCCGTTTTCTCGCCCCATCGATGTGGAGCTGCGACACCACTGGGAGTTTGGGCTGAAGGTGTTGGCCGTGGACCCCTACCCGGCACGCGAAGCGCCCACGGCCCACCTGACCACCATTGGATTTTCTCGAAAGCTGAGCGGGGCCGAACGGTGGCGCAAGTGGCGCTACCAATTCCGCTACAGCGTGCTCAATGCCTGGCATCGCTGTTGCCGCTGGGTGGCAGAACGTCGGGCGCACTCAGACCGTGTGCACAATCCGTCACCGCCATGAACTCGAACCCCATCACCGCTGCGCCAAACCCTGCCTCGCTGCCTGAAGGGCCGGGGAGGCCAATGGTCCTCGTGAGTTGGGACGGCTCAAGCACGCCTTGGGCCATGATCCATCTGGACGCCCCCGCAGAATTTGACTGGGTGCTTTTTGATTACTCGGGCCGCGCCCAACCCGAGGTGGTGACCTGGCGAGGGCAGCAGGCGCAGGTGCTCAGCGGGTCCACGGAGTGCAAGGGTGAGATTTATCAGGCCTTGGCCACCTGGCTGCAAACACGGGCTCAGACGCCCGAATACATTGCGCTCATCGACGATGACATCCTTCTGGGGGTGAGCGACATCAACAGGATCTTGCATCTGGCGCGCGTGGAAGGTTTGGATGTCTTCTCCCCGGTCTTGACCCACGACAGCCGCTACACCCACCGCTGGAGTCTTCAACAACCGCACCGTCTGTTTCGCGAGGTGGATTGGGTGGAAGTGATGATGCCGTTTTATCGAGGCTCGGTCTTTGTGGCGGCCGCCGCGCACTTTGAAGGCAATGTGTCGTCTTGGGGCATCGACAAATATTTGATGCCCACCGTGCAACAACTCACCCAATGCACCCGCACCGCGTTGGTAGACGCGGTGGTGGCCAGCCATCGCCGCGAGGTCACCAGCGGAACCAAGCGCTATCGACATGGACTTACCGCGGGACAAGAGCGCGAGGCCATGAAGCAACGATGTCTGGCCTTGGTGCAGTCCCATGCGCCCCACCTGTTGGACTCGGCATGGTTTCATCGCGTGTTTGAGCAAAGGCATGTGCGCACGCGTTGGCAGCAGCTGAGGGCCGCTTTGGGCCGGCCACTTCGCCGCTGGCTCGACAGCAGCACCTGAAGTCCACCCCTGCGCAGCCTCCCTCTTTGGTGTGCCTCTTTGGTATGCCTCTATGGTGTGCCCCTCAAGCGGGTTTTGCACCGCGATCTGAATTCGAAGAATGTCCCTCAGCCCGGCATCCGCCGGGTGTGTGATCCACTCAGAGGGAGATTCATCATGAAACATCTGTTCACTGCGCTGTGTGTGGCCTTGTGCACTTTGGCCGCGCCGTCGGCCTGGTCGGCCGTTGAAATCAACCGTGCCGGGCAGGCCGAGCTCGAATCGGTCAAAGGCATTGGCCCTGGCATGTCTGCCAAGATTTTGGAAGCCCGCAAAAAAGGCGAATTCAAAAGTTGGGATGACCTGGTAGAGCGTGTCAGTGGCATCGGCTCGGGCAATGCCAACCGCCTGTCTCAGGCGGGACTGACCGTGGCGGGGTCGCCCTATGCCGCAAAGAACTCGGCCACGTCCAAGTCATTCAAAGGCATCAATCACAAAACGACCGACCCCCACCCTGCTGAAGCCAAGTCCGGCAAAACGGCCAGAGGCCAAAAATCCGGCATGGCGC